>CALXQF010000006.1 GCA_944390505.1 uncultured Clostridia bacterium
TGTTTTGACCAATAATACAACATTCTTTTTATTAAGTTTTTCTTGTTCGTTAATTGCATCTCAATATTACAGTATTCTGTATTATTGATTTTAGCTAATACATCTACAATTCCCATTTTTTCTTCTGGTATTTCTCTTCTTAAAATTACATTTTCATCCAAACTAATTTCGTTAATTTCTTCACTTAACATAGAATTTAAAAAATCTTTTGTAATTTTCTCACTTCCTACTTCTCCAAATAAAATTTAGAAGATGACATCTAATTTTGGCGATAAAATATTTTTTTCTTTTGCAACTGAATTTTCATTATAATTTGAATTAGAATTATTTTCCTGAATCATAAATAAAACCTCCTTATGAATTTAGAATTGAATTATTTATTTTGAATAAATTTAAAATAGATATCTTGAATATTAAAATATATAGCTTTGAAATAAAATGTAAAAACTTAAAAATTCTAAAAATATTATTTATATTAATTTTTGACTTAACTCTTTCATTTAATTTACTAAAATTCCGGCTAGTTCTAATTGTTCTTGTGTTAAATTAAAATTATGTCCGTTATTTTTAATTAATAAATGTAAATTTTCTATTTCTCTTGCTTGTCTTAATGTAGTTTCTAATGGTAAGGTTTCTTTTAATCTTTCTTTTATTTTTTGATATTCTCTTTCCATTCCCTCAAAATCCTGTTCTTGAAAGTAACTTCTCCAATTATTTTCATATTTTCCTAATTTTTCAATATGATCTAATTGCGTTACAAATTCGTTTTCAATATTATTACTTACATTATCTAAGATAACATTTTTTCCTTGACTAATTAAACTAGCAATATTACTTGGAATCCACCCTTGTTTGGTTGTAAAAGATAATGTAGAATCTAAAACATCAGAGATTCCATCAATAATTCCTCCGTTCTTTACAGCATTTTGTGCTTGCGAAACATTTTCAAATTTTCCTGTAAAAATTCCTGTTACACTTTTTCCTAATTCTACAGCACTATCAATTGCTTTATCAATTCCTTCTTTGAGTCCTCCTCTTAATAAACTATCTTTTACATCAATAATTTGATTTTCCACAAAATCTGGTAATATCCACCTTAAACCTAAATCAATTGCTGTATTCACAACTTTTCCTAAAGTAGAGTCTAAAAAATGAGTTTGTTCTTTTTCTGTTACTAATTCATTTTGATTAACTTGTTCTTCTAAATTCTGATTAACTTCATTTTGATTATTTATTTCTTCTTTTAACAAATTAGACATTGTTTCCTCCTTATTTTTTAATATCTTAATTTTTTCATTCTGTTTTTATTTGCAATTAATTTTTAAATTATTTTACTTAATAAACAATTTAAATTAATTTTTAGTTTATTTTATTAATAAATAATTAAAATTAATTAATGATTTGTTTTTTTATTTTATATTAATTAAATATTTTGCTTAATTTATTTTCCTAATAATTTTTTATTAGAATTATTTTTAAAATGATAAAATATTTTTGAAAAATAATTTCTATTTTTTATTTTATTTAATATATTTTTTTTATAAAGTATTTTTTTATGAATTGTTGAATATTCTTTTTGCAAATTTTTATTTAATGTTTTTTTATCGTTTTTATTAATCATTAAATTGTATTGGGGATTAATTGATAATTTTCCTAAAATAGAAAATCCAGAAAAAATATGTTTTAGAATAGAAACATCAATTGAATTTTGATTATATTTATTGAATAAAATATTAAAATTTCTTTGTGGTATTTTCCATTCATTAATATAAATATTTAATAAATTTTTTGCCTTTTTTATTTCTAATAAATTTGCTTCTGTGATAAAAATATTATAATTACTATTTTTCATAATTTCTTTTGTATAATCGAAAAAACACTCTGAAGAAGTATCAATAATAATCAAATTATATTTTTCTTTTAATTTTAATAAAATATTTTTTATTTTTGCACTACTAATTTGATATTTAGAATCAAATAATAAATTAATACCTGAAATTAAATCTATTTTTGAATTTATTTTAATAATTAATTCTTCTATTTTTATTTCACTTAATAAATTATTATTTTTTATTTTATTTTTAACTTTTTCGGGATATTTTTTTATTCCTAAAATAGTATGTAAGCTATTATTTAAAATATCAAAATCAATAATTAATATTTTATTTTGTTCATTCATAAATGATTTTGCTAAATTAATTGAAAAAATACTTTTTCCTACTCCACTTGTTCCAGAAACACATATAATTTCTTTTCTTTGATTTTTGCTATTTTTTTCTGCATTATTTTTTATGATTTTATTTTTATGATTTTTTGCATTATTTTTCTCGTTATTTTTTTCATTATTTTCTATATTATTTTTAAAAAATAAATTCATTTTATTTTCTTTTTTATTTTTTTCTAATAATAATTTTTTTAATTCATCAATTTCTTTTTTTATTTCTTGTGTTGAATTTTTTGAATTATTTTGCATCAATTCAATTATTTCTTTTACTCCAATTTGATTATGATAAAAAATTTTAAAAATACCTTTTGCATATAGATAATTTTCTAATTCTTCATTTTTCTTTTCTAAAAATAAAATAATTTTTATATTCTGATTGATTAATTTTATTTTTTCAATTAATTTTTTTATTTCTATATTTCCTGGTAATAATTCACTTAATATGACAAAATCAATATTATTATTTTCTTCTAGAAATTCTAAAATTCCTTCTTGATATTGAATATCTTCTGCCATCATTTCAAATATATTTTCTTTTTTTAATTTTTGATTTAAATTTGGATTACCCATTGCTGTAATTATTTTTTTCATTTTTTACTCCTCCTTGTATTATTTCTTTTTCAAAATCTGCTGCTTCAATTTTTGTTAAAATATGTTCATTGCCAATGAACATTAAACATTCTCCTCTTTTTAGTGATTTTATTTCTATTTTTTCTTTTTCAGATAAATTTGTATATTTTTCTAATACTTTTATATTTTCTTCTTCTAGTGCAAAAAATGTTTTTATTTCAGAATTATTTAAAATACTTTTTCCATAAGTTCCTTCTTCTAAACTAAATAAATCTGATATATCTTGTGTAATAGCTACACTACTTCCTCCATATTTACGAATTGTTTTAAAAATTTTATAAATAAAACTAGCTACTTCTTTATTAGAAGTGACACCAATAAGTCTCCAAATTTCATCTAAATAAATGGCTTTTCTTTGTGTTCTATCTTTTTTGATTTTATCCCAAAATAAATCAGTGAATAAATACATCCCATATTTTAAATTATCTTCTCCTAATTCATAAATATCTGCTACTATTAACAAATTTTCTAATTGAACATTTGTATAATGATTAAAAAATTTTAAAGAGCCTTTTACAAATGGAATTAATTTTATTTGAAATTTTTTGGTCTTTTCTTCTTTTCCTAATAAATGATAAAAATCTTCTAGTATTGGCATATCATAAGTATCTTTAAATACTGGTTTGATGGATATTTTATTTTCATCTTTTTTATAAAGTGTTTCATCTTCAAAAGTAATTCCTTTTAAATGATATAATTCAATAATTTTTTCTTCTAAAATAGCTTTTTCTTCTTCATCTAAATTTCCAAAAATTAAATCAAATAATCCTATTAATTTTCCTATTTTATTTGCTAAATATCCATTTTCATCATCTTCAATACTTTCCTGTCTAATATCAAAAATATTAATATAAGTTTCTGAATTTGGCCCTATTTTTATCATTGTTCCACCTAAGGCATTACATAGATTTCCATATTCTCTGTCTGGATCTATAATATATTGCTCTATACGAAGCAAACGATTTCTTAATATTAATAATTTTGTGTAAAAAGATTTTCCTGCTCCACTTGTTCCAAAAATACAAATATTTGCATTTTTATATTTTTGTGTATTATATCGATCAATAAATACTAAAGAATTATTATAAATATTGGTACCGATAAAAATTCCTTCTTCATCAAATATAGCAGATGAAATAAATGGATAAGTAGCTACTAGACCATTTGTTAATACATTTCTTTTAGCAGCATCTTTTAAATCAACTGAATTATTCATAATAGGAAGTGAAGTTAAAAATGCTTGTTCTTGCCTAAAATAGGCTCTCCTTGTTTGTAATCCTTTTCCTTGTAAAATTCCTTCTATTTTATTTATTAAATATTCTAATTCTTTTACATCATTAGAAAATGTTGTAACATAAATATATAGGAAATATAATTCTTCATTATTTACTTGAATTTCTTTTCTAATATATTTAGCATCATTATAAGTAAATGCTGCTAAGTCAATATCTTGTCTATTTTGATTACTTTCTTTTAAATCGACACCTACATTTCCTATATGATAAGTTAAATCTCTAATCGTTTTATAGGTATCTTGTTTTTCGTAAAAAATGGAAATATTAAGATTAATATTGGTATCAATAATTGATTTTAGAATTAAATCTGTTTGTTCACGAAAATAATTAGTAATAATTAAACTTGAATAAAATGTATGATCTATTTCAATATATTTTGGATTGGATAAATTAATATAAGATGGGCTTAAATAGTCTTTATTTGTGTAAACTCCTTCTAAAAATTGTATTATATTTTTTTCATTATTTTTTTGAGATTTTATTTGTTCTTTTATTTTTTTTAAATTTAAAATATTCTCACCTCTTCATTTTTTTCTATTTTATTTTCTTTCATTTATTTAATCATTATTTATCATTTTTTTATTATTTTCAATTTTACATTAATTAATTTTTTTATTTAATTAATTATTTATTTTATATTTATTTTTTTTATTTGTTTTTTATTTAATTTTTTATTTTTTGATTTAATTATTTTTTATCTTTATCTATTTTTGAATTATTTTTATTTAATAATTTATTTTTATTAAAATTATTAATTTGTATTTATTTAGTTTTATTTTATTTTTTTATAAATAATTGTATTAAATAAATAGTATTTTTTTTATTATATTTTAATCAATAGAATTAAATTAAATTTGATTAAAATAAATACGAGAATTCAAAAAAGAAAATAAAATAGAAATGACTTGATTTTTTTCATTATAATCAGTTACGATATTTCCACATCTTGATAAACAATCTTTTATTTTAAAATATTTATCATTTAATTCTTCTGACGCATAATCTTCTATATTAAATAGTTCTTTATTTTCATCTTTATATTTTAAAATAATATAAAAATTTTTTGTGGAAGATTTTTTACTATGATTTAAATTTTTAATATATTGAATATATTTTTTAGATATTTCTTGAATAAAATTTTTTTCATGAATTAAATTATCATTAATATTTTGAATATGTTTACTGATATCCTCTTTATTACTTTGAATTAATATTTGAAAATTAAAATTGCAAGTTTTCAAAAAAATTTTATAAGAATTTAATATTGCCTCTTGTTCTAATTCTGATTTTAGATTAAAGTTAATTGGACTTATTTTTATTATTTTGATAAATGTTTTATCTTTTAATTGAATAATTCCATTATTTAAAATTCTTTCAAAAGGCATCCATTCTTGTACAGTATTATTTTTTTGATTCATTGTCCTCCTCTCTTACTGGTTTACTATTAATATATAGATTACAAGGATCAACATCTTCTCCATCTTCCCATTCAATTGTAATTCCGTCTGCCACTTTTACTTTTTGGAACTTTTCTTTATCTCTAATATTTTTATAAAAGTCATATTTTAATAATTCTTTCATGTCATATATTCTTTGTTCTCCATTTCTAAATGTTAACAAAACTTTATAATCTTCTAAGGCTTTTACTTCTTTTAATTTAGGACACATTGTTTCCTCCTTATCTTAATGGTTCAATTGTAAAAAATCCATTATCTTCATTAATAGTTTTCCATAATAAATAACATTGTCTTTAAAAAACATTCTAATGATAATACCATAAAATTGTGAAATAACCGGCACTCATTCACCTCCTTTATTATAGCAATTTATTTTTTTACTTTCAAGTGAAATTAAAATAAAGAAATAAAAAATTGGATTAAAATAATTCATGAATTAATTCTATTTTTATATTACAATATTTTACAAAAAATGTCAATTAAAATCGTTCGACTAGATTCGACATATTCTGATATATAAATAATAATTCAAAAAAATAATTTATATTTTATATGTATTTTTTATTCAATTTATAACATAAAAAAATTGTATTAAAATAAATTAATTAAAATTATTATTTGTTAATTTATCATTAATACAATTCTTTTATTATTTAATTAACTCTATATTTCCATTTATAATAATAGGAGAAAAACCCGAAATTTCATCATATAATATTCCTTCTGGAATTGGATTATATAAATATATTTTTTTATGCATCATAAAAGCTTCATATAATTCTAAAAACGTAGCGCCTCCTATATAATTTGCTTGTCCATGTTTTTCAAAATTTAATGTCAATACAGCATCCATTTTTTCTATTGTGTCTTTACTTTGATGAAACATTCTCTCCTTAAATTTTGCATGTTCTTCTTTTCCTAAATCCCAGCTTTCTTTTTCAGCATTTGGACAATCGTATGAATTTGGTAAAGATATTGTATGTCCTATTTTTTCTAATTTTTCTTTAATTGGTGGAATTTTATTATAAAAAGCTTTACTACAAATAATTAAAATTTTCATTTTTATTTTTTATATCATATTAATAATGATATAATCTCCTTTCTTTTTATTTAAATTCTGTTACATTATATATTGTTTTTATTTTAGCGTCAATTTATTGTACTAATTTTTATTTATTTCTTTATTCCAAATTGCATTTAACTTTTCACTTAACAATTTCTTTATTTCTATCAATTTTTATGATTATTTTATTAATTACTTATTTTTATTAAATTATTTTTTTGATAAAATAATAAAAATTTTATCTTATATTTACTTAATATTTAATACTTATAAAATAATTTTAAATTTTTTATTTTTTTTGAATAAAATAAAAATAAAATTACATAATAAGAGTATAAGGTTGATATTAGTTCAAATAAGAATTTGATAGGGTTATAATTTTTAGTTTTATCAAATTCGAGCAAAGATTTATTGTTGCTTATATTAGGTGATAATAGGTCGGCGATGAGAATCAATTATTTGTATTTAAGCTGTATTTATTTTACTTTTGTTATTTTAATGAAAATAGAATGTTAATATATGGTTGAAAATAGAGATAATTGATTCAAAGTTAAGATTACTCTTGTATTTATTAATGATTGCTATTAGTCCTTCTAGGATGAATGTGGTTATTGAAAGTGCATTTGTAGTCGAGCGACTGATTTATTTATTTGATGAATAGCTTATTTGTGCAGTAATGTACATTAGGTTAATAATTAGGTAAATAGGTTTTAGCTGAAGATTAATATTGGCTTTATCGATAATAGCAGATAAGATTTTTCTTATCTGCTATTAAAATATTATTATACATCCAAGTTTCTAACATATTTTGCATTTTCTTCAATAAATTTTCTTCTTGGTTCAATTTCATCTCCCATTAATAGTGTAAAGATTGCATCTGCTTTCATAGCATCTTCCATTGTTACTTTAATTAAAATTCTTTTTTCAGGATCCATTGTTGTTTCCCATAATTGTTCTGGGTTCATCTCTCCAAGACCTTTATATCTTTGAATTCCAACTTGATCTCTTGCAATTTTCTTTTCTTCTAATTCTTTAAATGCCCTTGCTAAATCATCATCTGTATAACAATAAATATCTTCCATTCCTTTTTTAGATAATTTATATAATGGTGGTTGTGCTAAATACACATTTCCATTTTCTATTAATGGTCTCATATATCTAAAGAAGAACGTTAATAATAATGTTCTAATGTGTGCCCCATCTACATCGGCATCAGCCATAATAATAACTTTTCCATAACGAATTTTGCTAATATCAAAATCTTTTCCAATTCCTGCACCTACTGCTAAAATAACTGGCTGCAATTTATCATTATTGTAAATTTTATCTGCTCTTGATTTTTCTACATTAAGCATCTTACCCCATAAAGGAAGTATTGCTTGAAATTTTCTATCTCTTCCCTGTTTTGCGCTACCTCCTGCAGAGTCTCCCTCTACAATATATACTTCACATTCTTCTGGATTTTTGCTACTGCAATCTGCTAATTTTCCTGGTAATGTAGAAGTTTCTAATGCACTTTTTCTTCTTACTAATTCTCTTGCTTTTCTTGCTGCTTCTCTTGCACGTGATGCATTGATACATTTTTCTAGTATTGCTTTTCCTACTGCTGGATTTTCTTCTAAAAAAGTAGATAGTGCATCATTTACTAAACTAGAAACAATACCTGTCACATTACTGTTTCCTAATTTCGTCTTAGTTTGTCCTTCAAATTGAGGTTCTTTTACTTTGACTGAAACAACTGCAGTAATTCCTTCTCTGATATCTTCTCCTAACAAATTAGGGTCTTTTTCTTTAATTAAATTATGTGCTCTTGCATAATCATTAAATGCTTTTGTTAACCCTCTTTTAAATCCTTCTAGATGAGTTCCACCTTCAATTGTATTAATATTATTTACAAATGTATAAATATTTTCTGAATAAGCTGTTGTATATTGAAATGCAACTTCTACTGGTACTTCCCCGTCTTTTTCAATATAAATTGGTTTATCATGAATTTTTTCTTTATTTTTGTTTAAATATTCTACAAATGAATTTAATCCACCTTCAAAATGAAATTCTGCTTTTTTAATATTTTCTGGATCTCTTAAATCTTGAATATTAATTTTTAGACCTTTTGTTAAAAATGCTATTTCTCTAAATCTTGTTTCTAAAGTTTCATATTCATAATTTAATGTTTCAAAAATAGTTCCATCTGCTAAAAATCTAACTTTTGTACCTGTTTTATCAGAATCTCCTATTCTAGTTAATGTTTCTACTGTTTTTCCTCTTTCAAACTTCATTTCATAGATTCCGCCATCTCTTTGAATGGTTACTTCTGTCCATTCAGATAACGCATTTACAACTGATGCACCTACTCCATGAAGACCTCCAGAAACTTTATATCCACTATCTCCACCAAATTTTCCACCAGCATGTAGTTTTGTATAAACAGTTTCTGCTGCTGATATTTTTGTTTTTGGGTGTATATCTACTGGAATTCCTCTTCCATTATCTTCTACACTAATAATATTGCCTGGTTGTATTTCTATATTAATTTGTGTACAATATCCTGCTAAGGCCTCATCAACACAGTTATCTACAATTTCATAAACTAAATGATGTAATCCTCTAACAGAAACACTACCAATATACATTCCAGGTCTTTTTCTAACTGCTTCTAATCCTTCTAATACTTGAATTTGATCTGCACTATACTCATGTTCGAATTTTTCCATTTTTTAGATTTCCTCCTTCAACTTAGCATTTCTTTCCATGTTTATACGGTCTTGTTTCATTGTATTCTACTTTTTCATTTATAATTTTATCTAAATCAATATTATAAGCCCCACAGAAATCACATATCCTTAAAATAACATCTGCTAATTCTGATGGAATACCACATGGCTTTTCACCATTTTCATAATATGTTTCATTATATTTTTTTCCTATTCTATATTCTTCAAATGCTTCTGATAATTCTGAATGCATTAATGAAATAATTTCTCCAAAGTTTCTTTCATTTTCCCAAAAGCCATGGTCTACTGCATTTTTGTGAACTCTTTCTACTAATTCATTTAACATTTTTTTCTCCTTCCACTCCTCTTTTACCTTTATTATCATATCACTAAATAGCTTTATTTTGCAAATATTTTTTATTGACTTTTTTTATTTTCATGTTATAATAAAAATAGGAAATGGAGAAACCACAAACGTGGTTTGCCAAGTTTATATGTGAAAACACATCTAACTCTCAAAGTTTACAGATGTGTCTTTTTTGGTTGATTATCTTTTCATAATATTTTTCCTTCTTGAACCTGATATATCTGATAATCTTTTCCTAAATCCAACTCTTCTAACTCCATTTTATCTGTACAAGTAATAATGACTTGTGTATCTTTAATATATTGTAAAAAACTTTTTCTCCTATTTTCATCTAATTCTGACATAAAATCATCTAATAATAAAATGGGATACTCCCCTATTTCATCATAAATCACATATAATTCTGCTAATTTTAAAGTAAGGATAGATGTTCTATGTTGCCCTTGTGAACCATAAATTCCTACTTCTTTTTCATTAATCAAAGTTTGAAAATCATCACGATGAATTCCTTTTGTGGTAAAACCTTTGATAATATCTAATTTTCTTCTTTGTTTTAATAACTCTAAATAACTTTCTTTATTTTCACATTCTGAAAGATATTCTATTTTTAGTTCTTCTTTTTCATTTGTTATTTGCATATGAATTACTTTTATTTTTTGTTTTAATTTCTCTATAAATTCATTTCTGTATTTCCAGATAGTTACTGCATATTCGGCCAATTTTTCATCCCAAATTTCTAACATTTCTTCTGATTTATTTTCTTCTTTTATTTGCCTTAAATAATTATTTCTTTGTTCTAATGTTTTTAAATATAAATTTAAAGTATAAACATAATTTGGTCTTAATTGTCCTATCATCATGTCTAAAAATCTTCTTCTTTCTGCCGGACCATTTTTTAATATTTGAATATCATCTGGAGTAAAAATCACTAAATTTAAATTTCCTACTAATTCACTTAATTTTTTAATTTTTACCCCATTTACTTCTATTTGTTTTTTATTTGCTAATATTATTTTTATTTTTCCACTTCTATCAGACTTTTGATATTGTAATTCTACTTGTGTATATTCTTTTCCAAGTTGTATCATTTCTTTTTCTTTGGAAGTACGAAATGATTTTCCAAATCCACATAAAAAGATAGATTCCAAAATATTCGTCTTTCCTTGTGCATTATTTCCATAAAATACATTAATATGTGGATTTAAGTTAATTATTTGTTCATTATAATTACGAAAATTAATTAAATTAATTTGATTTATTTGCATTTAAGATACCTTTTTTCTTTTTTCATTATATAACAGTTACTATATATATTAAATATGTCTGTAAATTGTAACGAAACAATAAGATGACAACTGTAAAAAAGATTTTTTCTACTCCTTCATTCTAATAGGAAGTACCATATAAATATAATCCCCATTTTCTTCTGTTGGTCTAATAATACATGGAGAAATGCTAGAGCCAAAATCAATAAATACTTCTGGGTCATCTATGGCACGAAGTGCATCTAAGAAATATTTTGGATTAAATCCTGCTTCTAAATTCTGTCCTTCTGTTTCAACAAACATTTCCTCTTTTGCATCTCCTGTTTGGTTTGTACAAGAAATAACTACCTTCCCTATTTCTACATTTACTTTAACAGGATATTTCTTCTCTTTTTCTATACTAGATGCAGAAATTAAACTAACTCTTTCAAAACAGTTTTGAATGGCATTTTTGTCCACTCTAATTCTAGTTTCCCAAGTTTCTGGAATTACACTTGCATAATTTAGAAATTCTCCATCTAATAAACGAGTAACAATTTTGCAATTTTCCATTTCAAATAGAGCTTGATTTTTAGAAACTCCTATTTTAATGGTATCAAATGAATCTGTTAAAATTTTATTAATTTCATTTAGTGTTCTTCCTGGAATGACTGCTGAAAAATCATTAACACTAGATTGCAAAAATTTACTTTTCCATGCAAGTCTAAATCCATCTACTGCAACAACATTTAATTTGTTATTTCTAATTTCAAATAAACATCCTGTAAAAATTGGTCTATTTTCTTCTGTACTAACAGCAAAAATTGTTTTTCTAACCATATCTTTTAAAGAATTTTGTTCAATTTCAATTGAGTTTTCAATATCAATTTTTGGTAGTTCAGGAAATTCATCTGGATTCATTGTTGCGAGTTTATATAAAGATCCTTCACATTCAATTACTAATAGATTATTTTCATTAATGGCAATATGAATTTCACTATCTGGAAGTTTACGAATAATTTCACTAAACATAATAGCATTTACTACAGTTGCTCCTTGTTCTAAAACTTCACAATTCATAATATATTCAATTCCTATTTCTAAATCATAGGTTGTAAATTTTACTTCTTTATCATTTGTTTGAATTAAAATTCCTTCCAATATAGGCATAGTTGTTTTACTAGCAACTGCTTTTGTTACGGAATTAATGGCTTTAAGGATTGTATCCTTTTCACAAACAATTTTCATATTGGCTTTTGCCTCCTTTATTATATAATAAATAAATAATATTAGTAGTAGTAATAGTAGGTATTGTGGATTGTGTGGAAAACCACTTCAAATCCTTATATCCCTAGTAAAATTTCTGTTGATAATTTTGTGGATAACTCAAAAAGTTATCTACAGTTTCCATTTTTGAATGTGGAAAATTAGTTATCAACAAGTTATTCACAAGTAATTCACACCCTATTGTGGATATCTAATGTAAGAGTTCCGTAAGAAGAATTTGAATTCCTTTTTACAAACGAATGATTTTCAAAACATATTTTTTTTAAAAATCAATTTTTGTTTGATATCAAAAGATTAATTTTCAAATAATGAGTTTTTCACAGTTTCCACAATTAGTTTTGTGTTAGAATTTTCTTTTACCTCTTTTGCAATTTTATTACAAGCATGCATTACTGTGGAATGATCTCTTTTTCCAAAGGCTTGTCCTATTTTTGGAGTAGAAATTTGTGCAATATCTCTGCAAAAATACATGGCAATCTGTCTAGGAAAGGCAACATCATTTGATCTTCTAGAACCTTTTAAATCATCTACTGTAATATTAAAATATTTTGCAACAACATCTTGGATGTATTCAATAGAAAGCACAGTATTATTATGTGCAACAACATCTGCAATTGCTTTATTAGATAATTCCATACTAATTGGACTATTAGTTAAAGATGATAATGCAATTAATTTATTTAATGTACCTTCTAATTCTCTAATATTCGTATCAATTTTGGTAGCAATATTAGATAAAATTTCATCATCTATTAAAATGTTTTCTAATTGTGCTTTTTTCTTTAATATTGCCATACGGGTTTCATAATCTGGATTTGAAATATCTGCAATTAATCCCCATTCAAAACGAGTTCTTAATCTATCTTCTAATGGTTGAATATCTTTTGGAGGTCTATCACTAGAAAGAATAATTTGTTTTCCATCTTCATGTAATGCATTAAATGTATGGAAAAATTCTTCTTGTATTCTTTCTTTTCCAGCAATAAATTGAATATCATCAATTAACAATACATCAATACTACGATATTTGTTACGGAACATTTCATTTTTATTATCTTTAATGGCATTAATTAATTGATTTGTAAATTTTTCAGAAGTGACATATAAAATATTAGCGTTTTTATTATTTTTTAAAATTTCATTTCCAATTGCATGCATTAAATGAGTTTTGCCAAGCCCAACTCCCCCATATAAAAATAAAGGATTGTATGCAGTAGCAGGTGCTTCTGCAACAGCTAATGCCGCAGCATGTGCAAAACGATTATTATTTCCTACTACAAAACTATCAAAAGTATATTTTGGATTCAAATTTGAGTTAGAATAAGTAGCTGGAACTTCAGAAAAATGATTTGTTTGCTCTGTTTCCCCTACTTCTTCTGCTGAAATTACTTTTATTTCATAATCAATATGAGTAATAAAACTAAAGGTATTTTTAATAAGTGGCAAATACCTTGATTCTAACATATTTTTATGTAAAAAATTTGGGGTAAGAATGGTGATAACATTGTTATCGATTGATTGAATTTCTATGTCTTGAATCCAAGTAGTATAAGAAATTCCTGTTACTTCTGACTTTAATAAATCTTTAGCTTTTGTAAGTAGTTCGTTTATTTCTGCTTTTTGCATTTTTTTCAATCCTTCCAGAATATAATTTCAAGATAAAATAGAAAAAATGAAATAAAGTTATCCACAGAGTTATCCACAACTGTGAATAAGTAAACCTCATAAATCCGCATAAATAGACAAAATATTATCTTTATTGACATAATTCAAATAAAACTTGTTAACAATAATTGCCTATTTTCCCTATATTTCTATATCATATCAAAAATCGAAATCAATAGTCAATACTCTAAAAAATAAAATACAAAAATTGTTGTTATATATTGACATAATCATGAAAACTGGTGTATAATAATAAAGCTTATAAGAATTTGTAAAAATCCATTTAGGTGGTTTTATATAGCAAAAGTGTAGGAGGTGCAAAAATGAAAAGAACATATCAACCTAAAAAAAGACAAGAACAAAAAGAGCATGGTTTTATGAAAAGAATGCAAACAAAATCAGGAAGAAATGTATTAAAAGCTAGACGTGCAAAAGGTAGAAAAAAATTAAGTGCGTAAGATAAAAGGTCACGTAATCAAAAGTGACCTTTTTTGAATTGAGTGATTAGATGAAAAAGATGAAAACATTAAAGAAAAATTATGAATTTCAAAATGTTTTGAAAAAAGGTAAATTTTATATTGGAAAACAAATTACAATATATATAACAAAAAATAGGGAAGAGGCAAATCAGTTTGGAATTGCTATTTCTAAAAAAACATGTAATGCAGTAAAAAGAAATTTTATTAAGAGAAAAATTAGAGAAAATTACCGACTTATCCAAAATAAATTAGCTAAAGGTTATAATATTGTTTTTTTGTGGAATAAAAAAGAGCCAATAGAAAATGCAAATTTTCACATTATTAGGGAAGATATGCACAAAAGTTTTCAAAAGGCAGGAATTTTAATACAATGAAAAAAGTACTTATTTTTTTCATCAAATGTTATCAAAAATGGATTTCACCAATTTTTAATTTTTTTGGAATTCATTGTAAATTTTATCCTAGTTGCTCAAATTATATGTTGCAAGCAATTCAAAAATATGGTGCTTGTAAAGGTGTATTTTTAGGGATTAAGCGATTATTAAGGTGTCATCCTTTTGCAAAGGGTGGATATGATCCTTTAAATTAGGGAGGAAATACATGGGATTTATATCAGAAATATTTGGTTATTTATTAAATTGGCTTTATCAAATTTTTAATAATTATGGAATTGCTATTATCATTTTTTCCATTATTTTAAAAATTATTTTAATACCAATTACAATAAAACAACAAAAATCATTAAAAAAGTCAGCTGAACTACAAAAGGAAATGACAGAAATTCAAAAGAAGTATAAAAATAATCCAGAAAAATTAAATCAAGCAACAATAGAACTTTATAAAAGAGAAAAAATGAGTCCATTTAGTGGGTGTTTAAGTTCTATTTTACAAATTATTATTATTTTATCTGTATTTTGGTTAGTAAGTCAGCCACTTACCTATATGACTAGAACAAACCCAGAATTAATAGAAAAATATGCCAAAGAAATGCAAGAAAGTGGTTATAATTCTAATAATAGTTATGTTCAAATTGCAGTTATTGATTATGCAGAAACCAAATACCAAGAATTAACGGCACAATTAGAACAAGAAAATGTAGAAAACAGGGAAGAACTAGAAGCTAAGAGAGATGAATATAATCAATTAAGATTAAATATGGACTTTTTAGGACTAGATTTAAGTAAAGTACCAACTCAAAGTTTAAATGATTGGAAAGTATATATTATCCCAGCTTTATATGTAATTACATCTGCTATTTCTATCAAAATAACAACAAATATGCAAAATAAAAAGAAGAAGAAAGAAATTGTAGTTGCAAAAGAAGGAGAAGAAGAACCAGATCCAATGGAACAAATGCAACAAATGAACAAGAGCATGATGTATATGATGCCAATTATGTCTGTTATGATTGCAGCAATTGCACCTCTTGGTTTGGCTTTATATTGGTTAATTAGTAATATTTTAATGATTATAGAAAGATTAATTATTAACAAAGTAATGGATGTTATAGAAAAAAAAGACAGTAAGGAGGAAACAGCTAATGAGTAAAAGTATTATAGCAGAAGGAAAAACATCAACAGAAGCTATTGAGAAGGGACTAAAAGAGTTGAAAGTTTCCAAAGATAAGGTAGAGATTAAAATATTAGAAAATGAAGATAAAAGAAGTTTTTTTAGTATTTTAACACCTAGAGTTGTAAAAGTAGAATTGACCTTAAAAGAAAATCATGGTAAAGAAAAAGAAACAAAACAGGTAGAAGAAAGAAAAGAACATATTAAACAATCAGATAAAAATAATAGCTTAAATGAAGAAGAAAAAGCAAAAGTAAAAGAAAATTTAACAAGTTTTTTAAATGAATTTACAGCAAATTTATCAAATGTGCAATATGAAATTTCTTCAGATGATGAATATATTTATATTACATTAAATGGGGAAGATGCAGGAAGATTAATTGGATATAGAGGAGAGACATTAAATTCATTACAAACAATCTTATCTTCTATTGCTAATAAGAATATAGAGAAAAAAGTACATATTATATTAGATATTGAAAATTATCGTGAAAAAAGAAAAGTAGCATTAGAAGAGTTAGCAGATAAATTAACAAGAACTGTTATTAGAACAGGTAAGCAAGTAACATTAGAACCAATGTCTGCTTATGAAAGGAAGATTATCCATAATCGTTTGCAAAGTAGCCAAAGGGTAAAAACATTTAGTATTGGTGAAGAACCATATAGAAAAGTAGTTATTTCAAAAAAATAATCAAAAATCGGAAGTCAAAGTTCGGATTTTAGTTTTAAAAACTAGTTCTAACTTTGACTTTTTTATAAAATAGGAAAATAGATTTTTAAATGTAGAAAGGGATGAAATAAGAAAAATGAGTACAATTGCAGCTATTTCAACAGCACCAGGAAATGGTGGAATTGGAATTATAAGAATGAGTGGAAAGGAATGTTTTTCGATTTTAGAAAAGATTTTTATTCCAAAACAAAAACAAAATATAGAAGAAATTTCAGGTTATACGATGAAATATGGGTGGATTGTTCATCCAAAAACAAAAGAAGTAATTGATGAAGTATTAGTATCCTTTTTTAAAAGTCCAAAAAGCTATACAACAGAAGATATGTGTGAAATTAATTCACATGGTGGAATGGTTGTAGAAGAGCAAATTCTGGAACAATGCTTATTAGCAGGGGCAGAATTAGCAGAGCCAGGAGAATTTACAAAAAGAGCTTTTTTAAATGGAAGAATTGATTTATCACAAGCAGAAGGAATTATTGACTTAATTAATGCCAAAACCAAACAGGAAGCAAAAGCATCTTTGAACCAGCTACAAGGAATGTTATCACAAAGAATACAAGGGATTAGAAAACAATTATTAAGTATGATGGCAGATATCGAGGCATCAATTGATTATCCAGAATATGATGAAGTACCAGAAATCACAAATCAAAAAATGACCGAAGAATTAGAAAAAATAGAGGAAGAACTAATCAAATTAGAAAAAAGCTTTGATAGTGGAAAAATACTAAAAGAAGGAATAAAAACAGTTATTATAGGCAAACCAAATGCAGGTAAATCTTCTTTATTAAATGCAATTTTAAAAGAAGAGAGGGCTATTGTGAGCCGAATAGAAGGTACTACACGTGATACGATAGAAGAAATGGTGCATCTAAAAGGAATTCCGTTAAAACTCATTGATACTGCTGGAATTCGCAATACAAAAGATGAAATAGAAAAAATTGGAGTAGAAAAAGCAATACAATTATCTGAAAATGCAGACCTTGTGATAGCTATTTTTGATAATACAAAGCCTTTAGAAGAAGAAGATAAGAGAATTTTAGAAATGATTGAAAATAAAAAAGCAATTATTTTATTAAATAAAATAGATGAAAAAGATATTCATTTAGAAAATACAGATGAAATGCAGCAAATTCATAAACCGATTATTAAAATTTCAGCTAAAACACAAGAAGGTTTAGAACAATTATATGAACAAATACTATCTTTATTTCAACTAAATGAAATAGAGTTAGATAGTGGAGATGTAATTACGAATATCAGGCATAAAAATCAAATTAGAAAGGCAATTGATGATTTAGAAAATGCAAAACAAGCAATAAAGGAAAATATGCCAGTGGATATCATTGCAGTTGCAATTAAACAATCCTTAGAAGATTTAAGTAGTATTACTGGAGAAAATGTTTCAGAAGATATTATACAAGAAATTTTCTCTAAATTTTGTTTAGGAAAGTAGAACAAAAAGACATAAAAGATAAAAATTAACCGATAAGTTTTACAAAATACGAATGCTAGAACATGCTATATAAATATAGTTTGCGGGCGTGAAACATTCGTGAAACACGAACACTGATACACAACAAAAAGACAAAAAATAAAAAGTAAAATAAAGGAAATGGCTATAAATGGCGTTCGACAAAATTCGACATGTCAAAAAGTTTTACGAAACAGTGATTTTCGTTTCATAGAAAACTGGAAAAATTTTTGCAATAGATACAAAAAATTATTATGCAATTATCCGTTCAAATTAAATATATTGCAACGTTTGACCTTGGTGTCGCAATTTTCAATTGTGCAAGAAAATCCGTGATTTTCTGCACATGTTGGTAGGAAAATTGCTCCAATTCGCACTTCGTAGCAAAGCCACTTCGTTTGGTCGCTTACGCGGTCTACACTTTGCAATATATTTAATTTGAATATGTAATTATATAAGAACATTATTTAGTAACTATTAAAAGAATATAATTGAAAAAATAAGGGAGGTAATAAAATGAAATATGATGCAGGAAAGTATGATGTAGCAGTGATTGGGGCAGGACATGCAGGATGCGAAGCAGCTCTAGCAACAGCTAGATTAGGATTAAAGACATTACTGTTTTCTATTAGCCTAGAAGCAGTTGCTAATATGCCTTGTAATCCACATATAGGAGGAAGCTCTAAAGGACATTTAGTAATGGAAATAGACTGCCTAGGAGGGGAGATGGGCAAAAATATTGATAAAACATATACACAATTAAGGATGCTCAATACTTCAAAAGGACCAGCAGTCTATTCTTTAAGAGCGCAAGCAGATAGAAAAAGATATCAAATGGAAATGAAACATACTTTAGAAAAACAACCTAATTTATACTTGAAACAAGCAGAGATTGTGAATATAGGAGTAGTAGATGGAAAGGCAAAATCAGTTGAAACTAATATAGGAGCAGTTTATCAGGTGGATAATGTAATTTTGGCTACAGGTACCTATTTAAAGGGAAAGATATATATAGGAGAGGTATCTTATGAAAGCGGACCAGATGGTGTATTTCCAGCAAATGAATTATCTAACATATTAAAAGATTTAGGAATCAATTTGGTAAGATTTAAAACAGGAACTCCTGCAAGGGTCAACAGAAATTCTATCGATTTTTCTAAAATGGAAAGGCAGGATGGAGATGAAAATCCAATTCCTTTCTCTTTTGAAGATAAAATAGAGAGCAAAGAGCCACAATTACCATGTTATTTGACTTATACCAATGAAAAAACACATGAAATTATTAGGCAAAACTTGCACCGTTCACCACTTTATGGAGGTGAGATTACAGGAACAGGACCAAGATATTGCCCTTCTATTGAAGATAAAGTAGTTCGTTTTGCAGATAAGGAAAGACATCAAATCTTTATAGAGCCAGTAGGAAGGGATACAGAAGAAATGTATGTACAAGGAATGAGTTCTTCTCTTCCAGAAGATGTTCAAATCGCCATGTATCGTACGATTGCGGGGTTAGAACATGTAGAATTTACAAGGCCAGCCTATGCAATAGAATATGATTGTATTGATCCTTCTGAACTAAAATTATCATTAGAACATAAGAAAATAAATGGAATGTTTTTTGCAGGACAAATTAATGGTACTTCTGGCTATGAGGAAGCAGCAGCACAAGGCATTATAGCAGGAATTAATGTAGCACAAAAAGTAAAGGGAAAAGAGCCAATTGTTTTAGATCGTTCGCAAGCATATATAGGAGTTTTAATCGATGATATTGTAACTAAAGGAACGAATGAACCATATAGAATGATGACATCTAGGGCAGAATATAGGTTATTATTAAGACAGGATAATGCAGATTTAAGATTAACTGAAATAGGGCATGAAGTAGGCTTAATATCAGAAGAGAGATATCAAAAGTTTTTAAAGAAAAAGCAAGAAATTGAGGCAGAAGTGGAAAGATTAGAGAATACTGTGATAAAGCCAACAGAGAAAGTAAATGAATTTTTAGTAGCAAATGGGTCTTCCATTCTTACAACTGGAGCAAAATTAGCAGAATTACTAAGAAGAACAGAGCTAGACTATGATAAATTAGGAGAAATTGACAGTGAAAGACCAGAATTACCAAAAGAAGTAACAAATGAAGTAGAAATCGAAGTAAAATATAAAGGATATATTAAATTACAAAAACAGCAAGTAGAGAAATTTAAAAAGCTAGAAAAGAAACTATTACCACAAAATATAGATTATTCTCAAATTAAAGGATTAAGAATTGAAGCAAGGCAAAAATTAAACAAAATAAGGCCAAATTCTGTAGGACAGGCATCTAGGATTTCAGGGGTTTCACCAGCTGATATTTCAGTATTATTAATCTATTTAGAGCAATTGAAAGAGGCTAACAATGGCTAATTTTGAATAAGTAAAGTAGAATAGAAATAGATGAAAATAAAAATGAAAAAGGAGTAAAATATGGAAAAAAGAGAATTTATATTAGAATTTTCCCATAAAGCGCAGTTATTACCAATAGAAGTAGATGAGAGTCAAATAGAACAATTTTACACTTATATGGAACTATTATTACAATGGAATGAAAAAATGAATTTAACAGCAATTACACAGCCAAAAGAAGTAATTGTAAAGCATTTTATGGATAGCTTAACAGTTTTACCTTATTTAGATGGTGCAGAAAAAATATTGGATATTGGCACAGGGGCAGGTTTTCCGGGAATTCCTCTTAGAATTATAGAAAAAGAAAAAAAGTTTACCTTACTAGATTCATTAAATAAAAGAGTCATCTTTTTAAATGAAGTAATTCAAAAATTAGGACTAGAAAAGATACAAGCGATTCATGGTAGAGCAGAAGAAATAGCGCAAAAGCCAGAAGATAGGGAAAAATATGATATAGTTGTTTCAAGAGCAGTGGCAAAACTAAATAGTTTAGTAGAATATATGTTGCCATTTCTTACTATTGGTGGAAAATGTATTTGTATGAAATCATCAGATGTAGAAGAAGAAATCAAAGAAGCTAAAAATGCAATTCATATTTTAGGAGGAGAGATAGAGAAAGTTGATGAAATCATCTTACCAGAAAGTGATATTAAGAGAAAAATGATTGTGATAAAAAAGATAAATACTACTCCAAAAAAATTCCCAAGAAAACCGGGAATGGCTACAAAGGAGCCAATTGCATAGATATTAATATTTTTTGTTACAATTCACAGCCTATAATTAATTTCAAGTAACTGTTATATATGCATTACTCCAATAAAAATACATATATAACAGTTACAATAATAAAATGCTGTAAATTGAAACTTTTTTTCCAAAAATTCTGAAATTTTTATAATTTGCATTGACATATAATGAATATTTTTATATCATTAATATGTCAATTTTTTTATGAAATAATAGTAAAACTATAAACATAAAAAGGTGACATAACACAGAAGAGGGAGGCTTTTTAATGGGAAAAATAATATCAATTGCAAATCAAAAAGGAGGAGTTGGAAAAACAACAACTTCTATTAATTTAAGTACATTACTAGCAAAAAGAGGAAAAAAAGTACTTTTAATAGATGCTGACCCACAGGGAAACGCAACAAGTGGAGTTGGGATGGATAAAAATGTAGAATTGTCCGTATATGACTTAATTATTAGTGATGATATTAATCCAAAAGACACTATTCAAAAAACAGAAATCAAAAACTTATATATTTGTCCTTCTAATATTAATTTAGCTGGAGCAGAAGTAGAACTTGTTTCTATGATGTCTAGCG
>CALXQF010000007.1 GCA_944390505.1 uncultured Clostridia bacterium
TCCTTCGAATCTTTTCCAACAGAATTCAGATATTCAGTAATCCTGGTTTTTGATACTTTCATAATAAAATCTTTGCCTGCTAATGCAGAAACAAGCATAATTAATGTAGATTCTGGCAAATGGAAATTGGTAATTAAACAATCTAAGCATTTAAACTTGTAACCTGGATAAATAAAAATGCTGGTGTCGCCTTCCGTTTCTTTTACATATCCATTTTCATCTGCAATAGACTCTAATACTCTACAAGAAGTTGTTCCTACTGCAATAACGCGGTGTCCTTCTTTTTTTGCTTTATTAATTTTTTCTGCATCTTCTTGTTTAATATAAAAATGTTCAGAATGCATATCATGTTCTTCTACATTTTCTACTTTAACAGGTCTAAATGTTCCGATTCCTACATGTAAGGTAACATTTGCAATTTCTACTCCTTTTTCTTGTACTTTTTTAAGTAAATTTTCTGTAAAGTGGAGTCCTGCTGTTGGAGCAGCTGCTGAACCTTCATATTTTGCATATACAGTTTGATAACGGTCCTTTTCTTTTAATCTTTCATGGATATATGGTGGAAGTGGCATTAATCCTATTTCGTCTAAAATTTCATTAAAAATGCCTTGATAAAAAAATTGCACTTTTCTATTGCCACCTTCTAGTTTTTCTAGAATTTCTGCTTCTAATAAAATTTCCGGTTGATGACTACTTTCAAATAAATTTTTTCCAAAAACAACTTTTGCACCAGGCATTAATTTTTTACCTGGTCTTACCATTACTTCCCATATGTCTCCTTCTATTCTTTTTAATAATAGAAATTCTACATTTGCTCCTGTTTCTTTCTTTTTTCCATATAAACGTGCAGGTATTACTTTGGTATTATTTCTTACTAAGCAATCGCCAGGTTGTAGATAGTCTAAAATATCTCTAAAAATCTTATGTTCTATTGTCTGCGCTTTTTTATCTAATACCATTAATCTAGATTCATCTCTATTTTTTATTGGTACTTGTGCTATTAATTCTTTTGGTAAATCATAATTAAAATCTGAAACTTTCATTTTGTATCCTTCTTTGCTTTATTTATATTTATTTTCATTTAACTAAATTGTTCAAACTAAATATATTGCAAAAGTGTAGATCTCGTAAGCAATCAAACGAAGTGGCTTTGCCACGTAGTGCGAATTGGAGCAATTTTCATACTAGCACGTGCAGAAAATCGTAGATTTTCTTGCACAATTGAAAATTGCTTTCGCCAAGTTCAAACATTGCAATATATTTAGTTTGAACTGCATTTATTATAAGACCATTATTTAATATTCATAGACTTACGCAACCTGCTCCTTATTATATGAAAACAACCTTCCAACCCTACCAAATAAACTTCTAATTACTTCAATAATATTCTCTGGCTCATGAAAAGCATCTATCTGTGTGCTATAAGTAAAGTTACTTTCATGAACTGGTCGATAAGAGTATATTTCTGCTGGTAATCCTATTTTTTCTTCCCCATAGCTAATATTTTGGTTCATATAATCTTCATACCATTCTCTTAGCCCTTCTAGTCTGTCTTCTGCATATCCATATCTAGCATAATTATGAAGGGCTGGTACTTCATATCCCAATTCTCCTGCATTACGCTCTAATGTGTGTAAAAACTCATGAATAAATACTTCTTCTGGAAATGTATTAAATAAATAATGATATTGGTAAGCATAGTTATTTTCATCATCTGGCATACGAATGTTGGAAAATCCTATTCCAAAATAATCCATACCACCTAACCCAATCCAATCATTTACTAATACATCATTCCCTTTTTGTTTATCTGCCATACGAAATGCCACATAGATATGGTCATACTCTTTTTGTTCTATATAAGGATTAATTTGATCATATACATCTATATCAGATACATAATATCCATTATTTTCATCATAAGAAAGAGTATCAATTGGTTCATCAATAATATATGTTTCATACTCTACTGTCATTTTTCCATGACTAATTTCTTCAATCGATGTTTGAAATCTTCCTAAATTAGTCTGCACATCTCTAATATCATTTTCAGTCATTTGCAAGCTGACATGTTCTGTTCTTCCATTAATGTTTACATCTACATCTATGTTAGGGAAAATAAAGCAAACCATATTCCAATTAGTATCATTACTTGCAGTTCCTACCTCCATTTTAAAATCAGAAAACCAAGCTGTTCCCTTTGACATTTCTTGATAACCACCTAATCGAAATCCAATTCCTACCTCTGTTCTATTTTTTGAATTAAACAACAACGTAATTTCTTGCCAATCAGAAGTGCCTGAAATAGTCACTGACCTTTCTGTTGTACCATCAATGCAAATATGTGCTCCTCCAGTTCTTACATTATCTTGATTTTCTACATTTTCTACTTTTACTTTGCAAGTTATTTTGTAGGGAGTATTGGGAGTAACTGTTACTTTTTCGGAAAACATGGCATCATTATAATCTTGATTTTCAATTTTATAACTATCCGCTTCAGCATATTTAATTTCACTGTCCCTTGAAAAAATCGTTTTGTCTCTTTCTCTTACACTTTTGGTAAAATCATTGTAATTATATCTTTGGTAAACTGTTACAGTTATTGCAATTGCTGCTACAATGATAACAATACCAAATATGTTTTTGATTATTTTTCCTAGATTAGACATTTTTTATATCCTTTCTTCCGCAAGGCATTTTTATTGAAAAAGAACTCAACTGTAAAATTATTTTAGCCCTTTGCCCCTTATTGATATAAATGGTAAGTATATTTATTTTGTCATCATATACTTACCATATTATACTATTATTTAATTCTGATTGCAAATATCTTATTGATTGATATTAATCAATTTACTTCATTAGTTAACTTTTTATTTCTATTCACTAATAGCCTCACAGCAGTCGTGACAAATAGTTGGATGTTCTTTGTTTTCTCCTACTGTTGTAGAATATTTCCAACATCTTTCACATTTTTCACCTTGTGCTACTTCTACTTTTACCCCAATTCTTGGTTCATCTTTTCTTGCATTTTTTTCAATTTGCAAATCTGAAACAATAAATACAGTCATTAATAATTTTTGGCTTTCCTTTAAGAATTCATATTCTTTCTCATTTGCAAATAATGTTACTTTTGCATTTAAAGAATGTCCTATGGTTTTGTTAGCTCTTGCCAATTCTAACTCTTTTGCTACTAATTCTTTTAGTTCTACAATATGTTTCCACTTTTCTGCCAATTCTGGATTATTATATTCTTCATTTACCTCTGGCCATAAGCTAAGCATTACACTTTCTACTTGTTCATTTTTGGTATGTGGCATATAGCGCCAAATTTCCTCTGTGGTATAGCAAATCATTGGTGCTAATAATTTTACCAAAGTATTTAAAATGATGTACATAGCAGTTTGTGCAGAACGTCTTTCTACAGAGTCCTTTTTAGAAGTATATAATCTATCTTTAATAATATCTAAATAAAAGTTACTCATATCTGTTACACAAAATTGATTAATGTCGTGATATACATAGTGGAAATTAAAGTCTTCATAATTTTGTGTGCAGTCTTTTAATAATTCGTTTACTTTATATAATGCCCATTTGTCGATTTCTAGCATGTCTTTGTAAGCTACTGGTTTTTCTGGGTCATAGTCTGATGTATTTCCTAAAATATATCTTGCTGTATTTCTCATTTTTCTATATGCTTCACTAATTTGTTTTAAAATATCTTTTGAAATACTAATGTCTGATTTGAAATCAGAAGATAATACCCATAATCTTAAAATATCTGCACCATATTGTTTAATGATTTCTTGTGGGCTAATACCATTTCCAGCTGATTTAGACATTTTCTTTCCTTCTTCATCAATTACCCAACCATGTGTCAAAATATTTTTGTATGGTGCAATTCCATTAGTAGCAACAGATGTTAGAATAGATGATTGGAACCATCCTCTGTATTGGTCATGTCCTTCTAAGTAAAGATCTGCTGGGTAATCAATTCCTCTTTCTACTAAAACACCTTGATGTGATGAACCAGAATCAAACCAAACATCCATAATATCTGTTTCTTTTTTGAACTCATGGCATCCACAATGCTCACAGGTTGCACCTTCTGGCATTAAATCTTTTTCATCTAAATCAAACCATGCGTTAGAACCTTTTTGTCTAAAGATTTCTTGTACCTTTTGGAAACTTTCGTCTGTAGCATATTCTTTCCCACATTCTTTACAATAGAAAATTGGAATTGGAACTCCCCATGTACGTTGTCTAGAAATACACCAATCGTTTCTATCTTTTACCATACTGGTAATTCTTTCTTCTCCCCAGCTTGGTGTCCATTTTACTGTTTTAATTGCTTTAAGGGTTTCCTCTCTAAAGCCATCTACTGAAGCAAACCATTGGTCTGTTGCTCTAAAGATAATTGGATTTTTGCATCTCCAGCAATGTGGATAAGAATGATGGATTTTTTCTTTTTGTAATAAGTAACCATGTTCCTCTAGCCAGTCGATAATAGCTGTGCTTGATTTATCATAATACATGCCAGCAAATGGGCCTGCTCCTTCTGTTTGGTAACCTTTTCCATCTACTGTTACAATAATGTCTAATCCATTTTTTAGTCCGCACAAATAGTCTTCTTTACCATAGCTAGGAGCAGTATGAACAGCACCAGTACCGGTATCTAATTCTACCGCAACAGTGTCATCACTGCCAAGAACTACTTTAGAGGTTCTATCTAAAAATGGATGTTGACACAAAATTCCTTCTAGTTCTGTTCCCATTAATTTTTTTACTACTTTATATTCTGTTATTTTTGCCAAGTCCATAACTCTGTCTACTAAATCACTAGCCATAACTAGTTTTCCTTGATTTGTTTCTACAACACTGTATTCAAATTCTCCACCAACAGTAATTCCAGTATTTCCTGGTAATGTCCAAGGAGTTGTAGTCCAAATAACAATTGAAGTATCCGTGTCTAAAACTCCTTTACCCTCTACTACAGGAAATTTCACATAAATAGACATGGTATCACAATCTTGATATTCAATTTCCGCTTCTGCTAATGCTGTTTCGCAGTCTGTACACCAATAAACTGGTTTTAACCCTTTATAAATATATCCTTTTTTGTACATATCTGCAAAAACACCAATTTGTCTAGCTTCAAAAGCAGGTTCTAATGTAATATATGGATGTTCCCAATTTCCTAATACTCCTAGCCTTTTGAAACCTTCTGATTGTTTGTCTACATATTGCAAAGAAAATTTGCGGCAAGTATCTCTAAATTCAGATACACTAATTTCATCTCTATTTAATCCTAATGCTTGAATTGCCTTTTTTTCTGTTGGAAGTCCGTGTGTGTCATAACCTGGAATGTATGGAGTATAGAACCCTTGTAGGTTTTTGAAACGTACAACAGTATCTTTTAATATTTTATTTAATGCATGCCCCATATGGATTTCTCCATTAGCATAAGGAGGTCCATCATGTAATACATATGATTTTTTTCCTTCATTCTTTTTTAACATTTTTTCATATAAGCCATTATCAAAAAGAGCTTCTTTGATTTTTGGCTCATTTTCTGGTAAATTTCCTCTCATTGGAAATTCTGTAGTTGGTAAATTTAAGGTTTTACCATAATCTTGTTTTTCTTCTGACATATTGATTCCTCCTTATTTTTATTGTAAGCAACCATTTCGTTAGATTTCTAAATTTGAGATTTATTTTATTGTAAAAAATATTTTTTTGTATTCTATATGGTGCTTAATGTTTTACGTTATTTAACAATAAAGCCATTTCTTCCTAATTTGATTAGTTAGGACGAAATGGCTTATGTTTTCCGCGGTACCACCTATTTTAAAAGAATTATCTATTTATTTTTATGTATGCAATTCATATTATGATATATTATTTTTGTTGTAAGCTATTGCATAGTATTTTGATATTTTCTTTTCTCTTATTTTTCTTTAACGCAGAACTACGATTTCTTTTACTCTTTTCTTTTATTGCCTTTATTATTTTAGAATGTAATTTTATGTTGAAGTCATGTTACTTTATTACATGTATTACTTCAGACACATTTCAAAGAAACAGCTAAAAGGTGATAACAATTCTGCCAAGTGTCTATCAAACTTTCACCATTTTTTGTTTGACTCTCTGCTAGGCTTTTGCAAAACTGTGTTGTCCTTTATGTTTGCTTTTCACTATGTTATATAGTGTAGCACGTTTTGTAGTAATTTTCAAGACAGAAAATGAAATTTTGTGTAAAATCCTTCGATTTTATTTATACTATTATTCATCTAACATTAGTTTCGTTTTTTTATCTTTCAATCTTTTTAGTTGCTCTCTTTCGACTTGTTTTATGCTTTTTTCTGGGGTTGGTAAATCTTCTGGCATTGTTCCTCCAATATCTTTTATTGCTTTTCTCACAGTCGTTCCAACGACATAATGAGTTTGATTAGCTTTTTCTTTTGTTTTTATGTTTTCTCTTTTTAATTTAGCCTCTGTTTGTGTAATACGAAATAAATTAGCTGCTAATTCTTCACTGCCCATAGTAAAACTTCACCTAGTTCCCTTGCATTCCAATATTCCGTTCCATTTTTTCTAATCTTTTTTATTGCTTCAAAACTTTTGTATTCCTCCGCTTGTAAATTACTCATTACTATCATCTCCATTTCTTGTAATATTGTATCAAACTTTTGTTTGTATTTCAAGTGATTTTGAAAATTTCTATAAAAAATGCTTTTTAATTTTTTATTTAACTAAAAATATACTATTCATAGATAATTTATAGATTTTTCTCATTTTTCCTTTACAAAAAAATCTTCTTCATATAAAATATGTTTAGATTTTTACGTTTTAAATTTGATGGAAACTATTTTATGGTATAAGGAAGAAAAATAATGACAGAATTCATTTCAAAAAGTGAACAAGATACTATTGAATTTGCTAGTAAAATAGCAAGTAAATTACAGGCAAAAGATATTGTGGTTTTATCTGGTGAACTCGGTTGTGGAAAAACAAAATTTGTACAAGGAATTTTAAAATATTTTGGATTAGAAAATGAAATCTCTAGTCCTACTTTTACAATTGTCAATGAATATGATACCCCTACTTTTCCTATTTATCATTTTGATGTTTATCGTTTATCTGATATTGATGAATTTTATGCTATGGGCGGAGAAGAATATTTTGAAAAAGGTTTATGCCTTATTGAATGGGGAGAAATAATTCAAGATGCTTTGCCTGACTCCTATATTAAAATTACTTTTCAAAAAGATAATGGGAATGAAAATATTAGAAAATTAAAAATTGAAACTTTTGGAGAGAAATATAAAAATGAAAATTTTAGCAATGGACACATCTTCTAAAAATGCATCTGTAGCCATTTTAGAAGATGAAAAGACTTTAATTGAACTAAATAATGCAGAAGAAAAAACGCACTCACAAAAACTAATGCCTATGATAAACGAAGCTTTTCAGAAAACCAATCTATCATTAGATGATATACAACTTTTGTCTTGCTCATTAGGTCCTGGCTCTTTTACTGGTGTAAGAATTGGTATTGCTACTTCTAAAGCCTTTGCAGATGGTAAAAATATTCCATGTGTTGGTGTTACTTCTTTAGAAGGGTTAGCATATAACCTAAATCAAGAAGGATATATTTGCTCTTTATTAAATGCCAATCATGATAATGTATATGCAGGTTTGTTTCATATTGTAAAAAAGGAAAATACTGATTATTCGCAAACATCAGGTTATTTACAATCATCAGCTCATTTACAAACAGCAGAGAGTGATTGTACTTTTTTGGATTTAAAAGACTCCAATGGTAATGTCACATCTCAATCTATTTGTAATTTTATAGAAAATAACGCAAAGGTCAAAACAGATAATTCCCCTATTTATTTTGTGGGAGATGCTAGTATGATTTATCAAAATTTATTAGAAAATTTAAATTTCAAGAATCAGAATAAAATCATTTTAGCAGCTCCTCGTTTTTGCGAAATATCTAGTATAAGTATTGCAAAAGCTGGGTATGCTAAATACAAAAACGGCAATTATGGAAATTCTAGCATATTAACACCTGTATATTTAAGAAAATCACAAGCGGAGCTATCACTAGAACAAAATAGATAAAAATATAATAAAGGAAATAATAAAAGTGGATTTAGAAGATACTAAATTGAATATCAAAATAGAAAAAATGACTTTAGATGATTTTGAGCAAATAAAGAACTGTCTTACAGAGGAATTTGATGATTTTTGGTCACCTACAATGTTAAAACAAGAATTAGAAAACAAACAAAATTTGAATTCTCATTATTTTGTAGCAAAGTTGATACAATCTGATTTAAATGAAATTGTAGGATTTGCAGGTATTACTATTGTGATAGATGAAGTCAATATTATGAATATTGTAGTAAAAAAAGATAAAAGAAATCTAGGCATAGGTAGTTTATTGTTAGAAGCAATTATTCAATTTGTCAAAGAACAAAATGCACTTGACAGATTAATCACACCTATCGCTCCCATTTCATCTATCACATTAGAAGTCAATGAAAAAAATCTGCCTGCAATTAGTTTATATCAAAAATATGATTTTCAGCAAGTGGGAATAAGAAAAAAATATTATAACAATTCTGATGACGCTCTTATTATGAGTTTGTTTATATAGCTCGCACAAACAAAGGAGGAAAATAAATGAAAAAAGCAAATGAACTAAATTACAAAGATTTACGAATGGTGTGTTCACCAAATCAATTTGATTTTGAGTCTACAGCGGAATTAGATCCGATTGATACAGGCATTGGACAAGATAGAGGAATTAAAGCCTTACAATTTGGTCTTAATGTTGATGTAAGAGGCTATAATTTATATATTGAAGGTCCTAGTGGCGTTGGTAAAACAATGTACACGAAACATTATTTGGATTCTATTTGTAAAAAGAAAAAAGTTCCACAAGATTGGTGTTATATCTATAATTTTGAAAATCCAAACGAGCCTATCGCTGTTTCTTTGCCTGCTGGTGGTGGTAAAGAATTTCGCGATATGATGGATCGTTTTATTAATGATGTAAAAGTGGATATTAAATCTACCTTTAATAATGAAGAATTTGAAAAAGAAAGAGCTTTAATTAAGCAAGAGTTTGAAGAAAAACGTAATTTGTTAATGGAAAAATTAAATCAAAAGTCTTCCCCATATGGTTTTCAGGTAAAGGCTTCTCAAACTGGTATTTATATGATGCCTATGATGAATGGAAAAGCAATGCCAGAAGAAGAATTTAATAAATTAGATGAAGCTACTAAAAAGGAATTTGAAGATAAGTCGACTATTGTGCAGCAACATATTATGGAAGCTATTGGTGAAATTAAAGCAATTGAAAGAGAATCTGCACAAAAGATTGAAGAATGGCAATCTAATGTTGCTTTACTAACTGTAAATACACATATTAATTATATTAAATCAAAATACAAAAGAAATAAAAAAATTAATCACTTTTTAGATAGTATTAAAAAAGATATTTTAAAAAATATTTCTCATTTTATTGCAGATGATAAAGCAGTAGAAAAGCAACAGCCTATGCCTCAAGTAAAACCAGAGGTTTTAAAACCTTGGCTTAATTATCGTGTTAACTTATTTATTGATAATAGCACTTTAGAAGGCGCACCAGTGATTATGGATTCTAATTATTCTTACCATAACATTTTTGGTAAATTAGAATATGAAAATTATTATGGTGCTTTAAAGACTGATTTTACGATGTTAAAACCTGGTCTTCTTCATAAAGCGAATGGTGGTTATATCATTTTCCAAGCAAATGACCTACTTTCCAATGGTCTATGTTATGACGCATTAAAAAAGGCTTTAAGAACAAAAGAATTAGGAATCGAGAATGCTACTGACCCACGTTCTTCTATGGTAATGGTTTCTTTAAAACCAGAACCTATTCCATTAGATCTAAAAGTCATTATTATTGGTGAAGAAAATATTTACCAAACTTTACTTGCTATGGATAGTGATTTTAGAAAATTATTTAAAATCAAAGTAGAGTTTGAAGATGATGCTCCTTTGAATTCAGAAAATATGAATAAATTAGCAAGGTTTATTGCAGGATATTGTCAGCAAGAAGAACTTCCTCCTCTAACTAAAGAAGCTGTTGCAAAAGTAATTGAATATGCTTCTAAAATTGCAGATAATCAAACAAAACTTTCTACTCGTTTTAATGATTTGGCACAAATTATAGGAGAAGCTGCTACTTGGGCTAGAATGGGACATTCTAAAGTGGTAACTGCAGAATATGTAACCAAGGCTTTAAAAGAAAGAATAGAAAGAGTAAAAAAATATGACTCTCGTTATTTAGAAATGATTAAAGAAAACACATTATTAATTGATACATCTGGATTTGTAACAGGTCAAATTAATGGACTTACCATTATGAGCATTGGTGAATACAGTTTTGGAAAGCCTGTGAAAATTACGGCTAATACTTATACTGGAAAAAATGGAATTATTAATATTGAACGTGAAGTAGCGCTTTCTGGTTCTTCTCATTCGAAAGGTGTTCTCATTTTAAGTGGATATTTAGGAGAAATGTTTGCACAAGACATCCCTCTCTCCCTTACAGCTAGCGTATGCTTCGAACAATTATACAATGGTGTAGATGGTGATAGTGCTTCTAGTACAGAATTATATGCTATTCTTTCTAGCTTATCTAATATTCCTATTAATCAATCAATTGCTGTAACTGGTTCAGTCAACCAAAAAGGTGAAATTCAGCCAATTGGTGGAGTAAATGATAAAATCGAAGGATTTTTCCAAATTTGCAAGATGCGTGGTTTAGATGGTTCTCATGGTGTCATGATTCCAAAACAAAATGTACGTAATTTAAACCTTTCTGATGAAGTTGTGGAAGCTGTCAAAAAAGGAGATTTCCATATTTATGCAATTTCTACTATTGAAGAAGGAATTGAGATTTTAACTGGAGTTCCTGCTGGTAAAAAAGATAATAATGGACATTTTCCTGCTGGTAGCGTGAACTATTTAGCCTATGAAAAGCTAAAAAAATATGCTGAAATAAGTAAAAAAGATTAAAAGTATTCCAAATTATGTAAAGTCATGATATAATAATATGTATCATGGCTTTATTTTTTTATTCTTAATGTAATTACAGAGGGAGGAAAAACCATGAAAGAAGTTTTTACCTTTATGCTTTATCGGAACCTAGTAGATGCTGAGGGAAATATTGTAAAGCAAATACCAGCAACTCCTGAAGATTATGCCAACTATAGTTTTTCAGATCATTACATCTTTGCAATGAAGAATGGTTTTGTTGATGTTTTTCAAAAAGATTTACCTTTTGAGGTATTATATTCCAAAACCCCATTTATTACAGTACTTCCCTTGCAAAAGTTCCACTATGTTGAAGTCTACAAAGAAAAGTATTTCATTGTTAGAATTGATACTCTTTGGGGTGCATACACCTTGCAAGGAAAAGAACTAATCAAAGTAAATCGCAAAAATCAATTTGAAGTTGAAGAAACATTAAAAAAGCTTGGGTAAAAAACTTTCCCCTAACTAGTTATTAACCGGTTAGGGGATTTTTTACTTTCATCTTTTACTGTGACAATTTTTCTATTTCAAGATATGTCTAAAACAATTATGAATCAAGCAATAATTCTTATTTTTCAGCTTTTTTCTCTTCTTTCTCAGCATCTTTTACAGTTTCTACTGGTTCTTCTTTTACAGTATCAACAGTTTCTTCTACTACTGGATTTTCTGTTTCAACAGCTGGAGCTTCTTCTGGAGCAGCTTCTACATTTTCTACTTCTTCTATTGGCTCTTCTGCTAAATCTTCTTTTACTGTAATTTCTTTATTTTCAATTCTTGCACCTGCATTTTCCTTTGTTTTAGCAGCTTTACCAACTCTATCTCTTAAATAATATAATTTTGCTCTTCTTGCTTTACCAACTCTTACAAGTTCTACCTTTTCTACTAATGGTGAATGTACTAAGAATGTTTTTTCAACACCTACACCATAAGAAATTTTTCTTACTGTAAAAGTTGCATTAACTCCTCCGTTTTGTTTTTTAATAATAATTCCTTCAAATACTTGAATTCTTTCTCTATTTCCTTCTTTAATTCTTTGGTGTACTCTAACAGTATCACCAACTTTTAAATCAGGTATCTTATTTTTAAGTTGTTCGTGTTCAATTGATTTTATGATATCCATAATTTGAATATCCTCCTTTCTTTTATTTTAATAAATCTGGTCTTTTTTGTTTTGTTATCTCTAATGACTTTTCTTGTCTCCATTTTTGAATATTTTCATGATGTCCAGATAATAAAACATCTGGCACTTTTTGATGATGAAATACTTCTGGTCTAGTGTATTGTGGATATTCTAATAACCCATTATTAAAAGATTCTTCCTGGATAGATTCTTCTTTTAATACTCCTTTTACATATCTACTAACACTATCAATTACTATCATAGCAGGAAGTTCTCCCCCTGTTAAAACATAATCTCCAACTGATATTTCTTCATCTACAATTTCATCTAATACTCTTTGGTCAATTCCTTCATAATGCCCACATAACAAAATAAGATGTTGTCTTTTAGAAAGTTCTACTACTTTTGCTTGATTTAATTTTTTGCCTTGTGGAGATAAATAAATCACCTTTGCATTTTCTTTTTCCTTTATGGAACAATAAGCATCATATACAACTTCTGGCATCATTACCATACCAGCTCCACCACCATATGGGGTATCATCTACTTTTTTGTGCTTATCTTTTGAAAAATCTCTAATGTTAATGAGATTTAATTCAATAATTCCTTTTTCAATTGCTTTTCCTATGATACTTTGCTTTAATGGTTCAAACATTTCTGGAAAAAGAGTTAATACATCAAATTTCATAGCTTACCTTTCTAAAATCATTTTCCCTGTATATAAACTTTTTTAATATGTGAGCAATAATTCTGTTCTCTATATTAAACCTTTTAATATGTGAACAATGATTTTTTCTGCTTCTAAATCAACTTGCTGAATAACTTCTGGTATAGCAGGTAATAAAATCTGTTTTCCTAGTTCATCTTTTACAACATAAATATCACTAGCACCTGAATTATAAATATCATCTACTTTTCCAAGTAATATCCCTTCATCAGTGTAAACTGGCATTCCAATTAAATCTGCAATAAAGTAGGTGTTTTCTGGAAGTTTTTTGGCATCACTTCTTTTTATTTTTAAATAACAGCCTCTATATTTTTCCGCTTCTTCTATGGAATCAATTCCTTTGATTTTAAGTAAAACTTGATTTTTACTATATTTTACTTCTTCAATTTGTATTTCTATTAACTTTTTATCTTTTTCTAATAAAAGTGAGTCTAATGTTTCAAATTGAGAAATATCTTCTGTAAATGGATTTACCTTTACCATTCCTTTGATTCCAAAATGGTTTACAATTTGTCCTAATTCAAAATATTCTTGTTTCACTTTTAGTTTCCTCTAATCTATAAATTCAACTACTACTTTTTTATGTTCTTTTGCTGCTAAAGATTTCATAACAGTACGAATGGATTTTGCAATTTTTCCTTGTTTGCCTATTACTCTTCCCATATCATCCTCTGCTACTTTTACTTCTAAAGTAAGTGTTTTTCCTTCTTCTTTTGAAGAAATACTCACTTGTTCTTTGTCTTCTACCAAGTTTAAAATGATTGTTTCTAAAATTTCTTTCATCATTTTAGGTTCCTTTCCTAAAGCCTAAACTTATTTTTTAGTTGCTCTTTCTACTAAGTCTTTTACAGAATCTGTTGGTTTTGCACCATTTTTTACCCATGCTTCAAATTTTTCATTGTCAATTACAATAGTAGATGGCTCTGTCATTGGATCATATGAACCAATTTTCTCAATAATTTTTCCATCTCTTGGGCTTTTAGAATCTGCTACTACAATATGATAGAATGGAGCTTTTTTTGCACCTTGTCTTTGTAATCTAATTTTTACCATTATATTTCACCTCCTGCAAATGTAATATCTATAAAATTAAAAAATTAAAATCTATTTAAACTTTTTCAATTCTTTTGGATCAATTCCGCTAAGCATTCTTTTGAGTCCGCCTTTATTATTTTGCATTTGCTTCATCATTTTTTGTGTCATTTCAAAAGATTTCATAAATTTATTAATTTCTTGCACTGTTGTTCCACTACCTTTTGCAATACGTATCCTTCTATTTCCATTTAAAATACGTGGATTTCTTCGTTCTTCTTTTGTCATGGAACAAATCATTGCTTCTATTCTAACAAATTCTTTGTCATCTATTTTGACATCTTTTAATTGATTCATACCTGGTATCATTTTTAATAAAGAAGAAAATGAACCCATTTTTTTCATTTGCCTTAACTGTGCTAAATAATCATCTAAATCTAATTCTTTTTTCTTAAGCTGTTTTTCTAATTTTTGTGCCTCTTCTATATCAAAGCTTTCTTCTGCTTTTTCAATGATAGATAACACATCACCCATGCCTAAAATTCTTCCTGCCATTCTATCAGGGTGAAATACTTCAATATCACTTAATTTTTCACCAGTCGCTGCAAATTTAATTGGTCTTCCTGTTACTTTTTTAACTGATAATGCTGCACCACCACGAGTGTCACCATCTAATTTGGTTAAAACAACACCATCAATGCCCAATTCTTCATTAAATGTTTTAGCTACATTGACTGCATCTTGACCTGTCATGCTATCTACTACTAATAAAATTTCATGTGGTTTCACATTTGCTTTTACATTTTTTAATTCAGTCATTAATTCTTCATCAATATGTAAACGTCCCGCTGTGTCTAGAATAACAACATCATTTAATTTGCTAATAGCAGTAGACATTGCTTGTTTTGCAATATGAACAACATCTTTTGAATTTTCATTAGCAAAAACTGGTATATTAAGCTGTGCCCCTACTACTTGCAATTGTTTAATAGCTGCTGGTCTATATACATCACATGCAACTAATAATGGCTTTTTTCCTTGTTTGCGAAGAAGGTTAGCCAATTTTCCTGCAGTAGTAGTTTTACCAGAACCTTGTAAACCTACTAGCATAATCACAGTTGGAGGATTTGGTGTAAAGTTAATTTTACTTTCTGTACCTCCTAATAGTTCTACTAGTTCATCTTTTACAATTTTAATAACTTGTTGTCCTGGTGTTAATGATTTTAACACATCTTGCCCTAATGCTTTTTCTTGTACTTGATTAATAAACTCTTTTACAATTAAGTAATTAACATCTGCTTCCAGAAGTGCAAGTTTTACCTCACGAAGCATTTCTTTTAAATCAGACTCCGTAATTCTTGCTTTTCCTCTTAATCTTCTTGTAATATCTTGCAATTTTGCACTTAATCCTTCAAAAGCCATATTGCACCTCCAGATAATTGTGTTTCAACTAATATTGTAACTAATATTTTTTAATTATTGAATATTAGTTATTCAGAATTTATTGTTTTTTTACTAAACTAAACAACTTAATTCTTCACGTACATGTTCTAAAATTTTAGCAATTTTTTTATCAGAAGATGTATCGTCTATTTTGCTTAATTCTGCTAGAATTTCTTGAAGTTGCTTTTCTTGTTTTAATGTTCTTTCCATAAATGATAGCTTTTCTTCTAACTCGAAAAGTTTATTTTCCCCCTTTTTGATAATATCTCTTACTGCCTGTCTTGTAATATGATTATTTTCGGCAATTTCTGAAAGTGATAAATCATTGTTATAGTAGTCATTGATAACCTCATATTGTTTTTGTGTTAGCATTTTACCATAAATTTGGCAAAGCAAACTTACTTTGACTTTCTTTTCCAATTTCATCACTCCTTTGTCATAGGTATGAAATATTTTCAAAAAAATATTAGCATTATTTTTGTAATGCTAATATACTTTACACTATTTTTATGCATTTGTCAAGGGTTTTCAAAGAATTTTATCACTATTTCATTATTTTTCGTTACAATTCACACCTATTACTATTAACAATAAAGGTACCTGATATAAATTGCAGGCTATAAATTGTAACCACTTACAAACATTTTTTCTGTTTTTTTTAAAATCTATTGACAACCCAAACATTTTTTTGTATACTATATACGAACATTGATTTGGTAGTTTTAAAAAATTAAGGAGGAATCTATCATGGGTATTTTTAATCATAAAAGTAGTGTAATTTCATATACAGTTAATAAAGCAATTAGTTCAGATTGCTACATTTCAGTAGATAGTGGTGAAGTTGTGGTAAATGCTCCATGGTATTTCTCTAGAAAGCAAATTCAGTCTATTATAGAAGAAAAAAGGCAATGGATTTTAAGTAAAATTGCACAATATCAAGAACAAAATAATGTATATACTGACAAAGGAACTATTTGTGTTTTAGGAATAGCTCATCAAGTTCATCTATATTACAAAAATGTAAAATCACCTACTATTAATTTAGTAAACCGTATTATTGAGGTAGTTCTTCCTAACCAGTATAAAAAATTAGAAACCTCTCAAATTTTAAAAATATTGGTAGAAAAGCTTTATGCAAAAGTGGCAGAACAAGAAATAGAAAGAGCAATGGAAAGAACAAGGCTATTATTAGGAATTGCTCCAGAAGACTATTCAATCAAACCATTAAATAATAATATGCTAGCACAATGTATTACAGATGAAAAGAATATTATTATCAATCCTACTATTGCTATGTATGATAGAAATGTCATTGACTATCTTGTTTTACATGAATTTTGTCATTTAAAATATAAAATTCATACAAAGAATTTCTGGAAAATTATTCAAAAATATATGCCTAGTTATCAAAAATATGAAACAATTTTAAAAGATTATGTTTATTAAATAAAGTTTTATCTACATCGAATTTGCAATCCTAATTACGTGTAAAACGCGTGGTTAGGATTATCCAAAAAAAACACAGCTGGCTAAAAAATTAGCCAGCTGTGGGAGAATCTAATCTGTCAATTTTGGAAGTAGAATTTCAATTTCACCTTCTCGTTCATTTGAAGCAATTCTTAATTGTTCATTGTAGCTATACCTTAAGATTGTTTTTTCCTTTTCAGTATAATTTGCCATTAAGGAGCGATAAACTCGCATTCCCATATAATAATTATCTGATAAAATGCTTTCTGCCATATCTGCTGAAATTCCATTCTCAAATTCTATTTTTTGAATTCTTCTCTGTAACCGTCGCACTGCACCTCTGATAAATAAACAATCTTGAGTCTCGTTTGGAACTATTTTACCTACTAAAGTAAGAAAAATCCAACTGTCTTTCATTTTTTCTTGATTTTTCATTAGAGTTCCCCCTATACATAAGTATATTTATTATTTTATCACTTTAAACATATTATGTCAATTTTACGGTTTTATCGCCGGAAACTCATTCTACTTATTCATCTTTTTACATGCTGTCATTTCTTACATAATCAATATACTCATATTCATATGGATTTTCTTCGTTTTTTATTCCCTTTTCCTTAGCTATTATTGTCCACTGTGCTTCATCAATTTTTGGAAAAAAAGTATCTCCTTCAAAGCTATGATGTATCTTTGTTATATACATTTTATTCGCATATGGTATTAATAATTGATAAATACTTGCTCCACCAATCACAAAATTTTCTTCTTTGCTTTTGATATATGGTTTTAATTGTTCTATATCAGTAACAATTTCCACATTTTCATTTTGTATTTGTAGCTTACCACTTTTACATAAAACAATATGCTTACGGTTTGGTAAAACTCTTCCTAAAGACTCAAAGGTTTTTCTTCCCATAATGATGGTATGGCCTGTTGTTAGCTTTTTAAATCTTTTCAGGTCCTCTGGTAAATGCCATATTAACCCATTATCTTTTCCTATTACATTATTGTTTGCAATTGCCACTATAATACTTAGCATTATCCATTCCTCTTTTCGTTCTTTACTTTTGCTCTATTTTTGATTATTCCATCTTTACATATCCATTTATCATTATATTATACAGCTACTGGCATATCAATTTTTCCTAAGTGTTTGTAATCAATTAATTTAATATCATCTATGGTAAATTGATAAAAGTCTTTAATCTCAGGATTAATCCATAGTTTTGGAGCAGGTAGGGCTTTGTCTCTTCTTGATAATTGCTCTTTCATACCTTCTATTTGATTTTCATAAATATGTGCATTGCTAATACATACTGTTAGCAATCCCGGCTTAAAGCCTGTTACTTGTGCTAATAAATGTACTAATACTGCATATTGTACTACATTAAAAGGATGTCCTAATGGTAAGTCATTTGAGCGAATTGTTAGCATACAATTTAGCTTTCCATCGGTTACGTCCCAGCAACTATTAAATACACATGGATAAAGTGCTCCTGTGTCTAAATATGGTATTTGCCATAAATTAATAATCATTCTTCTATTTTGTGGGTTTGTTTTTAATTGTTCTATTAAAGTATCTATTTGATGAAATTCTTTTACAACCCATCCATAAGATGTTCCTATTGTTCCATCTTCCATTTCCCATTCATCCCAAATGTGAACATTTTCTGCTTGCAACTCTTTTACACTATTAGACTGTTTTTGAAAAATCCATAATAATTCTTTTACTGCTGTTTTAAAAGCAACAAACTTTGTTGTTAATATTGGAAATTCTTCTTCTAAATTAAATTGTAATATTTGGTGAGGTAATTTATATGTGGCAACTCCTGTTCTATTTTGGTCATAATATCCTTCTTTTAAAATTTTATCCACCAAATCTAAATACATATCATCAAATTTACTCATTTTTTATCCTCCTAACTTTCTTTTTCATTATACAAAACATAATTCTATATCAAAACAATTATATACAATTTCAGTTTTAAATTTGTGATTATTTTGATAAAGTTCTTTTCTTATTTTCTTTTTCTTGTCATACTATATCAAAAAAAGTAGAAAATGACAAGTAGAAATTATTCACTAAAATCAAAGTTTGGTACATACTCTTCTTCATGTTCCCCTAATTCCTGCATGTATCCATTCTCAAAATTTAAGGTATAAAAATATTTTTCTATTTCTTGATATTCTTTTTTTGTCAGTTTACGATTTAATAACGGTTCTCCTTTTGCCTGGTAAGTTGGAAAATATTGTGCCATTAAACTAATATACGTGCCTTCTGGCATATTCTGCTTTACCCATTTTAAAATATGTTTGGTATTTTGCATGTGATTAGGAAGAACTAAATGGCGGATTATTACACCTTTTTGAATCATTCCATTTTCATCAAATACTGGTTCTCTCACTTGTTTATTCATTTCTTGTATTGCTTGTGTTGCTATTTCAAAATAATGATTTGCCTTAGAATATTTTTGTGCAATTTCATTTGCATAATATTTTAAGTCTGGAAGGTAAACATCTACATAACCTTCTAGCATTTTTATGGTTTCAAGTTTTTCATATCCATTTGTATTATAAATAATAGGAATAGAAAGTCCATTTTTCCTTGCTGTTTTAATTGCTTCTATTATCTGATATACATACATGGTTGGTGTTACTAAGTTAATATTATGTGCTTTCTTTTCTTGCTGATTTAGCATAATATTTGCTAAATGCTCTATGGTAATTTCTTTTCCTTTGCCTTCCTGGCTAATTTCATGATTTTGACAATAAATACAATGTAAATTGCAATTACTAAAAAATATTGTACCAGAACCATTTTTACCACTAATACAAGGTTCTTCATAATAGTGAAGAGAAGCTAATGCAATCTTTAATTTATCATCACAGCCACACCAACCGCTTTTCTCCTTTTATTCTATTGGCTCCGACAGTTTCTTGGACAAATATCACATTTTTCTAATCCCATTTTTTCCACCTTCTTATTTTCGTTTTTCTATTGTTTTTATCCTATTTTTACTTATATATTGATTTTCCTAAGTATATCATACTTTTTTTGCATTTATATCGCTTTTCTAAATATATTGCTTCTCTAGCATAGTTTTTGTGTCGCTTTTTCTATTGTACCATACTTTCTTTTGCCTTGTAAA
>CALXQF010000008.1 GCA_944390505.1 uncultured Clostridia bacterium
TATTTAAAAAGAGATGATAGAATCAAAGCACATTTTACTACATGTTTTTTAGCACTTTTGATTTATAGAATATTAGAACATAAGTTAGATGAAAAATATACTAGTAGTAAAATTATTCAAACCTTAAGAGAATTAAGTTTTTTCCAAAAAGACGGATGTGGTTATGTTCCAATATATACAAGAACAGATTTAACAGATGAGCTACATGATATTTTTGGTTTTAGGACTGATACTGAAGTGATTCCTTTTAGTAAAATGAAAAAAATGTTTAAGCAAACAAAAAAACATTAAACATTACGCTATTTTAGATAAAATCAAAAAAGTCTGTAACGCGTCCTATGACTGCATTACAGACTTTTTACCTTCTCAAAACTGTCAAACTTGAGATATTATTAAGTCTAAAATATTACATTAGCATTACAGTTTTATAACAAATTAATGACAAAAAATATTGGTATTTTAGCCATTGAATAAGGGAAAAAACAATTGATAAATACTATACAAAAGAATTGACAAAATAGAGTGCATTTTATATGATAAATAAGGAAAAAGAGGAGACTATAAATGAATATAGAAGCATATTTAGATCAATTTCAAAGAGTAACAGAAAATCCTACATTAGAAACAATGAATTGGATGATGCAAAAATTTCAAAATCCGCATAAGAAATATCAGGTAATTCATGTGGCTGGTACAAATGGCAAAGGCAGTGTAGTTGAAATATTAAATCGCGTTTTATTGGATCAAGGATATAATGTAGGCAAATATATTTCACCACATTTGTGTGAATTCAATGAAAGAATTTGCGTCAATGATGTGCCTATTTCTAATCAAGAAATAGAAGAGATAATAAAAGAATTAGAACCTTTTATACAAGAATATAATCAAACACACGAAATACCTGTTAAACATTTTGAGGTAGTTACATCAATAGCATTTATTTATTTTGCAAGAAAAAAGTGCGATTTTGTAGTATTAGAAACAGGAATGGGAGGAACATGGGACTGCACCAATATTGTTCAACCAATTCTTTCTATTATTACAAGCATTGGATATGATCATATGAAGTTATTGGGAAATACTTTAACTGAAATTGCAAAACAGAAAGCAGGTATTATAAAACAAAACTCGGATACTATTTTTTTAGAATGTGAAAATAAAAATGAAAATGCAAAAATATTGAAAATAATAGAAGAACAATGTAAAAAGAAAAACAACCAATTACATATTGTACATAGAAACCAAATTAGTCATTATGCATATGATATGAATTATCAATATTTCGACTATAAAAAAGAAAGACATATTTATACAAATCTAAAAGGAAAAGTTCAAATTTATAATACTGCAATTTGCCTAGAAGCAATTAATGTATTGAATCAAAAAGGTTATACCTTAAACGAGAATATATATAGAAAAAGTTTTGCAAATGTCAAACATTTAGGAAGATTTGAAATATTACGTGAATCTCCAATAGTAATTTATGACGGAGCACATAATGAACCCTCCATCAAAAACTTTGCAAAAAATATAAATCAGTATTATCCACAAAAGGAAAAAGTATATATTTTAGCAATTTTAAAGAAAAAAGATTATGAGACTATTATAAAAATATTGGCAAAGGATCAGCAAGCTTACTTTTACATGACAAGTGGAAATATAGATGGAATGTATGCGACAAAGGAAGAATTATATCAAATAGGACGTCAATATATTGATAAGAATAGAGTCAAAAAAATGGATTTAAAAGAGGCTGTTGTAGATGCAGTAGAAAATCATCCAAATAGTGTGATAGGAATTACAGGAAGTTTTTACATTTATCAAGATATAATTACAATGAAACTATTCAAAAATTAAAATAGCAAATGGTACTTACCTATTACCTTTTTCATATAATGTAGTATATGTGAAAAAGGAGGCAAATATGGCAAGAATTTTGGTGTATAATAATGATACTAATCGTATGGAAACTTATTACAGAGGAGAAAGTGAGGCAATGCCTTATATTACTGGCCGAACGCTTACAGTAAGAGAATTTAGAGGATCTAGTAATAGTAATGTTTTATGGACGGAAAAAAGAGTAATGCAGGCTTGGAATAGCCAAAGATATATATTTGGAGCGCCAATTGATGTGGGATTTGCTTTTAAAAGACCTTATGAAGGAGGTCATGGAAATCAAAGTCAACATTATGCAGGAACTGCTTTTGATGTGGGGCAAAGAATGACAAGTACCCAAAGAAACAGACTAAGAACTTCAGCAGAAACTTCAGGGGTATGGAGTTATGTAGAACCAGCTTCATTAACCCCAACCTGGGTTCACTTTGACAGAAGGAGAGGAACGCCAGCGTGCAGTACAGGGGGATATCCACTGATTAGACAAGGAAGTAGAGGAGCATATGTTTGTATTGCACAAGATGACTTAAATACATTAGGCTATCAAACAGGAGGATTAGATGGAGTATTTGGATCAAAAACCTATCAAGCAGTTATTGCTTACCAACGTAGAGCTGGATTATCAGTAGATGGTATTATTGGGTGTAATACATGGAGAGCATTGCAAGAAGCAGTAGTAGGAACAGGTAGAACTTCTACTACGATTACATCATAGAACTAATGGGGACAGTTCTTTGGTCCTATAATGAATAGGAAAACAACTTAAAAAATTATAAAATCTTGAAAAAAACTTAAGAAAACGTTAATAAAAATTCAAAAAAAGTGTGATACTATAATAAAAAGAAATTTAAATGGGGAATAAAAATGAAGAAAAACATGAAAAATGAAATGATAAAATTATTTTGGATTTTTATAATGGTAAGTATTATTGGATGTATTGTAGAGACCATTGTATGTATTCTCCAAGAAGGACATTTTGAAATTAGGCAAGGAGTGATCTATGGTCCTTTTATTCCTGTCTATGGTGCGGGAGCAGTTTTATTTTATTTAGTTGTACCTAAAATAACAGGAGCAACAATTAACAATACTAAACAGATTAGTGCAATTAAAATTTTCTTTTATACTATGATTTTGGGTGGATTAACAGAGTATATTTTCTCTTATGCACAAGAGTGTTTATTTGGAACTGTTTCATGGGAATATGGTGACATGCTATTCCAACTAAATGGTAGAACTAGTTTAATCCATTGCATTTATTGGGGAATTGGTGGTGTTATATTTATTAAATGGCTATATCCGTATACACAAAAATTAGATGAAATTCAATATGGAAAATATGGTATTCAATTAGCAACAGCAGTTGTATTTTTATTTATGATCTTCAATATGGGAATTTCTATGTTAGCAGGTTACAGACAGTATGAAAGAACAGAGAATATTAAAGCAGATACAGCTTTTGAAAAATTTTTAGATCAACATTATCCTGATCAAGTAATGGATAAAATATTTTCTAATAAAAAAACAAAACAAGAATTAAAAAAGATAAGAAAACCTGCCATAACGAGAACAGTAAAACAAACGATATAATATATGATTAGCATTTAAGCATGATGAAACAGAAAAAGAAAATTACTATCCAAATGGAAATGGAACGATAGATATTTTATAAAATACAGTGAAAACTATAAGGAAATGTGGTATAATCAATATAGGCAATCCAAAATTGCAGTTTAAATGGAGTGAAAAAAATGAAAGCACCACGGGAAAACAAGGTAAGAGAAACTATTGTTGTGGTTGCAATGCTAGTGGACTCGTTAGTACTCATCAAATATTTATTTTGGGACTTTATGCTGGGGAAAGCCAATATTGCAGTCATAGTGGCACTCATTGCTATCTGGATACTTTGCTTTGTGGTAATTATAACAGATAGCTATGAACTAAAATAGTCAAGTTCCAAAGCTCCCAAGGGTTCTCCATTATAATGGAGGCCCTTTATTTAATAAAAAAATCAAAAGCAAAAGCTATATTTACAATCGCAACAAAAAAATGTATAATAAAATATGAGGCGAGAAAAGATGAAATTAAATATAGTGATGGTAGAACCAGAAATACCACAAAATACAGGCAATATTGCTAGAACCTGTGCAGCCATTGGTGCAAAACTACATTTAGTAAAACCACTAGGATTTGAAATATCAGATAAATATTTAAAAAGAGCAGGACTAGACTATTGGGATAAATTAGAAATTGAGATACATGAATCTTTATCAGAATTTTTAACTAAATATTCACCGGAAAAACATAGCATGTTTTTTTCTACAACAAAAGGAAAACAGTGTTACTCAGATGTTAATTATGCTAAAGAAAAAGAAATCTTTCTACTTTTTGGAAAAGAAACCAAAGGATTACCAGAAGATTTATTACAAAAATATATTAATCAAACCATTAGAATTCCAATGAGGGAACATTTACGTTCATTAAATTTATCCAATTCAGTAGCAATTGTAGCTTATGAAGTTTTTAGACAAGTAGGCTTTGAAGAATTAGAACAAATCAGTAGTTATTTTGATAAAAAATGATAGAAAAAACGTCAAAACACTGTACTTTTTAGCAATTTTGTGGTATAATAATATTGTGGTGCGAAAAACACCAAATCCAATATTGGAGGATAGAAAAATGTTTAATGAAGAAATGTTTAGGTTTAATATAGAAAATATACAAAATGATTTAGCAATTGAAGGAATGACAATTACACAAGAAGATGTGAATATGTTTAAAATGTTTGCTAACCAAGAAGTAGCGATGCCAGAATTAATCGAAATGATAAAAAATCAACCAATTCAATAAAATGAAAAAGCTATAATAAAATAGAATTTAAGAAAACTATTTTTAAATAGCTTTTTTTATTGGTTAATCATAAAATATTTTTTATGGTTAAATACAAAAGCAAATAGCTCTTTTTTATTTGTATTTTTTGGTAGAAAAAGTACAAAATATATGGTATAAAATTGACAGAAGAGTAAAATTAGAAAGATTTTTGGCAATAGATAAAAATAAATAGAAAGAAAATGGTGATGAAATGAAAGAACTATATCAAAATAGAAATTCAAAATACTGCTATCCAAACAGTGATGTTTTAATGAATAAATTAAACATAAAAAATACAAAAGATTTGCAATATTATGAAGCGAAAATCACAGCAGCTAAATCTTTAGATTTAAGACAAAAAGGAATTACAGGAAATTTTGATAAAAAACATTATCTTCAAATTCATCAATATTTATTTGAAGATATTTATCCATTTGCAGGAAAATTAAGAGAAGAAAATATCGCAAAAGGAGCATTTAGATTTGCAGAATGGGAGTATATTGAAGCGGAATTAGATAAATTGTTGGACCAATTAAAGTCAGAAAAGTATTTAGCAGAGCTTCCAAAAGAACAATTAGCAAAAAGACTAGCCTATTATCTTTCTGAATTAAATGTATTACATCCCTTTAGAGAAGGAAATGGAAGAACAAACAGAGAATTTATTAGACAGTTAGCTTTAAAAAATGGTTATATTTTAAATCTGGCGAAAGTATCCCCAAAAGAAACTTTAGAAGCAAGCATTATTTCAATTGTAGATACGGAAAAATTAGAAAATATTATACAAGAATGTTTGGAAGAAAAACAATAAGCACTTTTAAAGCAAAAGAGGAATAAAAATGAGTGAACACAAATTATGAGCAAATGATAGGAACTCAAAATGTTAAACAAAACATAGTGAGTTCTTTTTTTGTGGAAAGGGAATATTTATCGCAAAAAATGGATATATTATAGTGAAATGGAGGTTAAAAAATGATTAAAATGATAGAACTACCATATCCATTAGATGCTTTAGAACCGTATTACTCAAAACAGACTTTAGATTTACATTATCATATTTTATATAAGGGATATGTGGATAATACGAATAAAGTACAAAATCAATTAAAAGAGGCAAGAGAAAGCAATGATTTTTCTCATATCAAATGTTTAGAAAAAAATTTAAGCTTTTTTGGTTCAGGAATTATTTTACACGAACTATTTTTTAAAAATATGGGACCTGCTATTCCAACAAGTCCATCTGTTTCTTTAATGGAACAAATCCAAAAAGACTTTGGAAACTATGATCAATTTAAAATGCAATTTACAGAGGCAGCAAAAAATGTGGAAGCATCAGGATGGTGCTTATTGGTTTGGGAACCTCGATTTGAAAAGCTAGAAATTTTACAATGTGAAAAACATCAAGATTTGACACTGTGGGGCTGTATTCCACTATTTGTTATAGATATGTGGGAACATTCTTACTATTTACAATATCAAACAAAAAGACCAGAATATATTCAAGCCTTTTGGAATATTGTTAATTGGAATGAAGTCAATAAACGTTTTCAGAAAATAAAATAAAAATATTAGGATGTGTCAAGAGATAATCTTTTATACTAAACAAAAATGTTTTGTATAAAGGATTCTTTTTTTGGAAAAAAATAAAAAAATTTTCAAAAAATACTTGCTATTTATATTATCTTGTATTACAATTTAATCGAAGTGGAGAGAAGTGGTGAAAAGTGGAACAAAATGTTAGCGAGGTGAAGAAAAGTGTTAATAGGTGAATATGAGCATTCTCTAGATACAAAAGGTAGATTAATTTTACCAGCAAAAATTAGAGAAGACATGGGCGAAAAATTCATCATTACTAAAGGACTAGACGGCTGTTTATTCGGCTTTTCACAAACAGAATGGGCTAACTTTGAAGAAAAATTGAAAACACTTCCACTTACTAACAAAAATGCGAGAGACTTCGTAAGATTTTTCTTATCTGGTGCAACAGAATGTGAAATGGACAAGCAAGGTAGATTTTTAATAACAGGAAACTTAAGAGAATATGCAAACTTAGAAAAAGATGCAGTTATTATTGGTGTTGGTACCAGAATTGAAATTTGGAACAAAGACAAATGGAAATCTTATAATAGTGATGAAAATATTTCAGCAGATGAAATTGCAGAAAATATGACAATGCTTGGTATATAGCTTGCAAAAGTTTATATAAATTTACGAAAGATAAACCTGAAAATACAAAAGATAAAACCAACAGTGAATTACAAAAGAATAAAATAATTACAAAAGATAAAAGTTCAAAATAAATTTTACCAATGAAAAATATTTACAAAGGAAAAATTGGTAAAATACAAAAGTTGTTACTAAAGATAAATAATATAAAATATAAAAACTTTTACAAAAGATAAAAATGAAAAGATTCTTACAAAAGATAAATAACAAAAATTATACAAAAGATAAAAAATAGAAAGCACGTATAGAAGATAACAGATACATAAGAAAGTGAAAGACAAAAGAAAAAAGAACTTTAAGTCTTACAAAAGATTTAAATTTCTAAAGAAAAATTATATAGTTTACGAATGTAAAGTCATAAATGTACAAAAGAAAAAACAAGTGAAGTAACAAAAGATATTTGTTTGTTTTAAATGTTTTTCCTTACCCTACCAAAGAAAAGTGAGTAAAAAATGAAGAAATTACAAAAGATGAAATGAAAAATGGTGGCATACAGTTGGTATATTTTATACCAACTGCTTATGCTATCATGAAGTTTTAAAAGGTTGATAGGTTCCTTATAAAACCTAAATAACGCAAGGAAAATATGAGGCTACGAATGGAATTTAAACACGAACCTGTTCTACTAAAAGAACGCATACAAGCATTAAACATTAAACCAGATGGCATCTATGTTGATGGTACTTTAGGAGGGGGAGGACATAGTGAAGAAATTTTAAAACATTTATCCTCTCAAGGAAAATTAATTGGCATTGATAGAGATGAAGAAGCTTTAAAAGCGGCATCTAAAAGATTAATACAATATCATAATGTTATTTATGTACATGGAAATCATGATAATATTGAGCAAATTTTATTAGAGCAGCATATTCAAAAAGTAGATGGAATTTTATTAGATTTAGGAGTATCCTCCTATCAGTTAGATGAGAAAACAAGAGGATTTAGTTATATGCAAGACAGTTTGCTAGACATGAGAATGGATATGAGCACTGGTATTACAGCAAAAGATGTGATTAATCAATATTCAGAGGAGAGATTATCTAAGCTACTTTGGGAATATGGAGAAGAAAAATTTAGTAAACAAATTGCAAGAAAAATTTGCAAAATTCGTGGAACAAAAGAAATTACAACTACAAAAGAATTAGTAGATATTATAGAAAATTCGATTCCAAAGGCAAGGCAAAAAGAGGGACATCCTGCTAAAAGAACATTTCAAGCAATTAGAATTGAAGTAAATAATGAAATAGCACCTTTGTATGAAACAATTAAAAAATCAGTACACTGCTTAAATGAACATGGTAGATTAGTCGTCATTACTTTTCATTCTCTAGAAGATAGAGCAGTAAAAAATGCTATGATTGATTTACAAGGAAAATGTACTTGTCCAAGTGATTTACCATATTGTATTTGCGGATATGAATCTTGGGGAGAAATCATCAATAAAAAACCAATTGTAGCAACTGAAGAAGAACAAAAGATAAATCCAAGGTCGAAAAGTGCAAAAGTAAGAATTTTTGAAAGATGTAATAAAGAAAATAAAATACAAAAGTGAAAAGAGGTGAGAACTTATGGCATACCCTGCAATGAAATATCAATATGAAACAAGTCCTAGAAAATTAAAACCAGAATATGAACCACAAAAAAATCCTTATGCAAAAAAGAAATCATCAACATTAAAAAAGAAAAACCAAAAAACAAAAGAAAAAAGACATTTAAAAACACATGTAAAGGCTGTTTTTTATATATTGATAGGATTTACTATTTTATTTACCATAAGTTATCGTAATTCTCTTATCACAGAAAGTTTTAACAAGAAAGAAGATTTAAAAGAACAATTAAGCAGTTTACAAAAAGAAAACGAACAATTAGAAATTAATATTCAAAGCAGTTTAAATTTAACTAATATTGAAAAATCTGCCAAAAGTATGCTTGGAATGCAAAAATTAGATGAATCACAAAAAGTATATGTGAGCCTTCCTAAAAAGGATTATATAGAACCAGCAAGCGAACAAGTAGTAGTAGAGGAAGAAACAAACTGGTTTGATAATATACTTAACTCTATCGTAGATTTTATTCAATAAGATAATGAAATTCCATTGGTAAATAAACCATAAATACATTAACAGTAAAATAAAAGTAGTAGCAAAATGGTGAATCTTTTATTTTATGGAGGAGAGAAAATAGAATTATTCTGTTTTCTCTCTTTTTTAGTCTTTTTTATGAGAAAATGAATAAAATGGGAAAAAGAAAGAAAATTCTTAGTCAAATAAAAATAACAATATCTCGTAAGGAGGGCTTTCATGAACCATTCTAAAAAAAGTATTCGAGAATTAATGAATAAAAAAGAATTATTAAAATTCAAAAAGAAAGCGAAAGAAGACAAAGTTAATCCTCTGAAAGAGCAAAAAGAATCTAAAAAAGAAATCAAAAAACGATATAAGCAAGAATTAAAAAACAAAAAAGTAAAAGTCGAAGAAAAGGTAAGCAATGTCACTAGAAAAAAGAGAATGAGAAATGAAATCATAATTTTGTGGGCTATTTTATTTGCATTAATCATTCGAATTGCTTGGATACAATTTGGAATGGGAGAAGAACTTAGGTCTATGGCATATGTACAACAAACATTAGATAGAAATATTAATCCAAGAAGAGGGACTATTTATGATGCAACAGGAAAAACAATTTTGGCTGTTAGTAGCACAGTAGAAACTGTTAGTATTAATCCTGTCAATATTGCAAAAGAGGATAAAGAAAAGGTAGCAACTGCTTTTAGTAATATTTTTGAATTAGATTATGAAACTGTTTATAAAAAAGTCAATAAAAAAAGTTCGATTGAAATTATTGCAAGAAGAGTAGAAAAAGAGAAAACAAATGAATTAAGAGTGTGGATGCAAGATAATGGTATAACAACTGGAATTAATATAGACGAAGATACCAAAAGATACTATCCATATAACAATTTGGCATCTCAAGTGATTGGATTTTCGGGAAGTGATAACCAAGGATTAGATGGAATAGAAGCGGTATATGATGATGAATTAAAAGGAGAACAAGGAAAAATTCAGAAAATAACAGATGCAACAGGTGGTGATATTTCAGATGCATCTGAAAATTATGTTCCTGCAATTGATGGAAATGATTTAGTTTTGACAATAGATGCTACTATACAAGGAATTGCAGAAAAATATTTAGAAGAAGCTTGCATTGATAATAAATGTACAGATGGAGGCAATATTATTGTCATGAATCCAAAAACAGGTGATGTACTAGCAATGGCAGGTTATCCAAATTATAATCTAAATGAACCATTTGAGCCATCTACAGACGAACTAAAAGCACAGTGGGAAACAATGGAAGAAACCCAAAGAAATCAAGCATTAATGGCATTATGGAGAAATAAAGCGGTAACAGATACTTATGAACCAGGGTCTACGTTTAAATTAGTGACAACCGCAGTTGCTCTGCAAAAAGGAATTACTACTCCAGATAAAGAAGGAGAATTTACTTGTACAGGAGGAATTGAAGTAGCAGGTGTTAGAATTAAATGTTGGAGATATTATAGACCACATGGCTCAGAATCCTTAAGGCAAGCATTAATGAATTCATGTAATCCTGTATTCATTGGACTAGGACAAAAATTAGGTGTTCACACCTATTATCAATATTTAAATAAATTTGGACTATTAGGAAAAACAGGAATTGATTTACCAGGTGAAGCAACAAGTATTTTCTTAAAAGAAGATAAGGTGGGACCAGTAGAACTTGCTACAATTGCATTTGGCCAAAGATTTGAAATTACACCTATTCAATTAGCTACTGCAGTAAGTACAATTGCAAATGGGGGAGTAAAGATTACTCCTAGAGTGGTCAAACAAATTATCAATAGTCAAACAGGAGAAGTGACAGAGATACCAGTCAAAACAGGAGAGAGAGTAATTGATGAGCAGCATGCTGATGAAATATTAAGTATGATGGAAAGTGTGGTTGCAGAAGGAACAGGAAAAAATGCACAAGTACAAGGATATAGAGTAGGGGGAAAAACAGGTACTTCAGAAGATGGAGTCAATACTAATAAATATGTAACATCTTTTGTAGGAGTAGCACCAATCTCAGATCCAGAAGTAGTAGTATTAGTTACTTTATATAATCCAACAGGTGAAGGAGGGCACCAAGGAGGTGGTGTAGGAGCACCAGTAGGAGGGCAGGTTTTATCAGAGGTACTTCCTTATTTAGAGTTACAAAAGGATAATATCACAGAAGAAGATATGAAAAAACAAGTAAAAGTGCCAGATGTAGAAGGTATGACAGTCAAAGAAGCACAAAGTGCATTAGAAGAAGTAAGTTTAGATTTTCAAATAGAAAATGAACCAGAGGAACTAGACAAGACAAAAGTAGTTGTGCAAGAACAATTACCAAAAAAAGAAATTAGTGTATATGAAGGAACGAAGGTTATTTTGAGGATTAATGAAGATTGGTAGTTGAAACAAGTAAATTAAAACAATAATTTAATGCGTAGAAAAATGTAAAAAAAGGTATACAAAAAATAGATTTCGTTATATAATGTACACGGAAAAATAGAGGAGATAGGGGAATCAGTATGGAATTAAAAAATATTTTAGCTGGTCTTGAGGGATTGAAAGTCAAGGGAAATCTTGATATTGATATTCATAAAATTGAAAATAGCTCTGCAAATGTAGAAAAAGGAGATATGTTTGTTGCTATTGATGGATTTGATAAGGATGGACATCAATATATTCCAGAAGCCATTCAAAAAGGTGCTAAAGCAATTATGGCACAGGCGGATAAACTAACGAAAGAAATGGTGAAAGATTTACCAGAAGATATTACCTTCATACTAGCACCAGATACTAGACATGCAATTTCTATTTGTGCATGTAATTATTACCAAAACCCTTCATGTAAGTTAAAATTAATTGGTGTAACAGGAACAAAAGGAAAAACAACTACTACTTTTATGATAAAATCACTATTAGAAAAACAAGGATATAAAGTAGGACTAATTGGTACAGTATGTACATATATTGGAGCTAAGAATTTAGGAGATAATGATAGAACTACACCAGAAAGTTTAGAATTACAAAAACTATTAAATGATATGGTAAAAGAAAAATGCGATGTAGCAGTAATGGAAGTATCTTCTCAAAGTTTAAAATTAGGGCGTGTAGATGGATGTCAGTTTGAGATTGGTATTTTTACTAACTTTTCAAAAGACCATATTAGTCCAAAAGAACATCCAGACATGGAAGATTATTTTGCATCAAAAGTAAAGCTATTTCAAATGTGTAAATATGGTTATATTAATTCAGATGATATTTATGCAAATAAATTGCCAAAATTAGTGCCAACATGTGAATTTAAAACATTTGGAATTGATAACCCTTCTAATTTACTTGCAAAAGATATTACAGTAACCAATTCTTATGTAGATTTCAAAGTAAAATTAGGAGACAAAAATCAAAGAGTAAAAACTGATATCCCAGGAAGATTTAGTGTATATAACTCTTTAGCAGCAATTAGTGTAGCTTTAAAATTTGGATGCACCACAGAAAATATACAAGAAGCATTATTAAATGTTCGTGTACCTGGAAGAAGTGAATTAGTAGATAATGATAAAGAAATCACGATTATGATAGATTATGCTCACTCACCAGAAAGTTTAGAAAGTATTTTAACAACGGTGCAAGAATATACTCTAGGAGATGTGATATGCGTATTTGGATGTGGTGGAGATAGAGATGCTGGAAAAAGACCAATCATGGGGCAAATAGCAGGTACCCTTGCTGATTACGCAATTATTACTTCAGATAATCCAAGAACAGAAAACCCAGAAAAGATAGTGAAACAAATTGAAGAAGGTATCAAAAAGACAAAAGGAAAATACGAATGTATTGTTGATCGAAAAGAAGCAATTAAAAAAGCAATAAAAATGGCACATAAAAGAGATTTAGTATTAATAGCAGGTAAAGGACATGAACTAACACAAGAAATCAATAGAAAAAAATATCCATTTGATGAGCGTGAAATTATAAAAGATATTATAGAAAATACTTAAGTAGGAACAATTTTGTCCTTATCAAACAACTCTAGAAAAGATATGTACTCATAAAGAAAACAAAGAAATAAGGAGAGATAAATAAATGGAATTTCAAACGAAGATTATTCTACTGTCAATGGCTGTTAGTATTGTAATGGCACTCATTCTCATTCCAATTTTAAAAAAATTAAAAGTAGGGCAACTGGAAAGACAAGAAGGCCCACAATCACATTTAAAAAAACAAGGAACCCCAACAATGGGTGGAATTATTATGATTATTACAATTTTAGTTGTAGGTATTTTTATGTGTTTTGATTATTATAGGTCAGAAGATGTACAAGAGAGGCAAGTTGGCATTCATTTAATTCCATTAATTGCAGTGACCATTGGGTTTGGAATAATAGGGCTAATAGATGATTTGAAGAAATTAATTGGAAAAAATACAGACGGGTTAAAACCAGCTTATAAAATGTTAGGGCTATTAATTGTATCAGTAGGTTTTAGTTTATGTTTAACGCAATTTTTACAAATTGGAACAGATACTTATATTCCATTTTTCAAAACTTCTATTGAACTCCCAATTTGGCTATATATTCCTTTTGCTGTTGTTGTTATGCTAGCTACTACAAATGCAGTTAACTTAACAGATGGGGTAGATGGACTTTCTACTAGTGTTACTACCATTATTCTTACTTGTTTAACTGTCATTGGAATTATTTATGGAGAAAAAGAAATTACTGTATTTGGAAGTATTCTAATAGGTACTTGTTTAGGATTTTTGTTATTTAATTTACATCCAGCCAAAATTATGATGGGAGATACAGGTTCACTTTTATTAGGTGGAGCAATTGCAAGCATTGCACTATATTTAAAAATACCGCTACTATTAATTATCATAGCATTAGTACCAGTTATTGAAACCTTATCTGTCATGATACAAGTAAGATATTTTAAAAAAACGGGTAATCGAGTGTTTAAAATGACACCAATTCACCATCACTTTGAATTATGTGGATGGAAAGAAAACAAAATCGTATCTGTGTTTAGTCTTATCACTTTAATTTGTTGTGTAATAGGATTAATGGCAATTTAAGGAGGAACGAATGCAAAAAAAAGGAAAAAAAGCTGTAAAAACTACAAATAAACCATTTGATTTCCTACTATGTATTGTTATTTTTATTTTATTAGCTTTAGGAATCGTAATGGTTCTTTCTGCTTCTGCACCATCTGCATTAGCAGAAACAGGAAAAAGTTATACCTATGCCAGTAGACAGCTAATGTTCGGCATTTTAGGTATTATTTGTATGTTTATTATTTCCAAAATAGATTATAGAATTTATAAAAAATTCTATTGGCCAATTTATTTTATTTCTTGTGGCATTTTGCTACTCGTATTAATTCCAGGATGGGGAATTGATGCAAATGGTGCAGTAAGATGGGTTAGAATACCATTGCTAGGACAATTCCAACCATCAGAGCTCACTAAAATTGGACTAATTGTTTTTTATGCAGGATATTTATCAGATCATAAAGATGAATTAAGAGACTTTTGGAAAGGTTTTGTAAAACCTCTTTGTTTCATTCTCCCACCAATTGCTATTTTGTATTTGGTACAAAATCATTTAAGTGCATCATTAATTATTGCAATGATAGCATGTGTTATGATGATTATTGCAGGAACAAGGCTACTCCATTTTATAGTAACAGGGCTAGTAGTTGGAGTACCTGCAGTAGCTTACTTAATCTATACTATTGTGACAGGAGGTTCTGATAGTTTCAGAATTAGTAGAATTATATCCTTTTTAGATCCCTGGCAAGATATTCAAAATACAGGTTGGCAAGTAGTACAAAGTCTTTATGCAATAGGATCTGGTGGACTATTTGGAGTAGGATTAGGAGAAAGTAAGCAAAAATATTTATATATATCTGAACCACAAAATGACTTCATTTTTTCAATAGTAGCAGAAGAATTAGGATTTATAGGATGTCTTGTTATTATTATTATTTTTGCTATTCTGGTTTGGAGAGGAGTTTTAATTGCTATTAAAGCACCAGATACATTTGGTAGTTTATTGGCTACTGGAATTGTAAGCTTAGTTGCTATACAAGTGGTATTAAATATTGCTGTTGTTACATCTTCTATACCAAATACGGGTATTCCATTACCATTTTTTAGTTATGGAGGTACAGCATTATTCATTTTATTATGTTGTATGCGGAGTATTATTAAATATTTCACGAGCCAGTACCAAAGTTTAAAGCTGTTGATTGAAACAAGATAATAGAAAATAAGAACAATATTTAGATGGAGGAAAAAAGAATGAAAGCTATCATAGCCGCTGCAGGCACAGGAGGTCATATCAATCCAGGAATTGCTATTGCAAATGAAATAAAAAAACAAGAGCCAAATTCAGAAATTATTTTTATAGGAACAAACAGAGGGCTAGAAAATGATCTTGTACCGAGGACAGAATATGCATTGGAAATGATTAATGCCTATGGATTTGATAGAACACTTTCTTTGGAAAATTTCAAAAAAATTTATCAAACTTTTCATTCTATCAAAGAAGCAAAGAAAATAATAGATAAGTTTAAGCCAGATGTTGTAATTGGTACTGGAGGATATATTTGTGTGCCGGTTGGGCTAGCAGCAAAAAAGAAAAAAATTCCTTTAGTATTACATGAAAGTAATGCTTTCCCAGGAGTAGCTGTTAAAATTCTTTCAGGAAAAGCAAATAAAGTATTATTAGGATTTGAAGATGCAAAACCAAGACTCCCAAAAGCAAAAGAGTTGGTAGTAACAGGAACCCCAACAAAAGTAAAAAAAGTAACGATATCACAAAATAGGAAACAAGAACTATTGACACAAAATGGATTAAAAGCAAATATGCCAATTGTACTATTTTTTGGAGGAAGCCAAGGGGCGCAAAGTATTAACCAGAGCTTAATTGAAATTATTAGTAAAAAGCAAAATCAAAATTATCAAATTATGTGGGCAGCAGGACCAGCACAATATGAGGAAATAGCAAAAACATTAAAAGAAAGCCATCACATGGAAATTGACAAAATACCAAATGTCAAAATTGTTCCTTATATTTATAATATGGAAGAAATGATGAATATTGTGGATTTAGTGGTATGTAGAAGCGGAGCAATGACCATTACAGAAATTACAAATGTAGGAAAACCAGCAATTTTCATTCCATTTCCATTTGCTACAGAAAATCATCAAGAATATAATGCAAGAGTATTAGAAAAAGTAGGAGCTGCAAAAATTATTTTAGATAAAAATTTGAATGCTCAAATTTTAAATGAAACAATTGAAAATATGGTAAGAAATCAAAATAATCTAAAAGAAATGGGAAAAAAAGCAAATAAACTTGCAATTGAACAAGTAGAACAAAAAATTTATCAGGAAATCAAAAAAGCGGTTAGGCAAAAATAATATAAGGCAATAGGAAGTCAAAATAAAATAGATGTTAGGATAATAATATAAAGAGATATTATTATTTGAAAGATAGTAGCAAGTACCCAATATTATAAAATAATTTGAATTAATTATTATTGTATTTACTAAAATAAAAAAGGACAAGCTAGTAGTAGAAATGAAAAAGCAGATTGAGAAAGAGAAGATGCAAAAAAGACAAAGCAGACTGAGAAAGAAAAAAGAGAAAAAAGAAAAGATAGAAAGGAAAAATATGATGCCAGAAAAAGAAATCAAAAGATGTACTGTATGTAATTTACCAAGTAATTATCCTGGAATTACTTTTGATGAAAAAGGAGTATGCAGTATTTGCAAAAAGAAGGAAAAGCAAGTACAATACAAAGGAATTAACCAATTGAAAAAGGACATTAAAGCAATTTTAGATAAAAGTGATAAAGATAGAGAATATGATTGCGTAGTAGGTTATAGTGGAGGTAGAGATAGTTCTTATCTACTATATTTTGCAAAAGAAGTTCTGAAATTAAAAGTACTTGCTATTACATTAGAACATGATTTTATTCCAAAACAAACAAGAAAAAACATAGAAAATCTCGCATGGAAATTAGGAGTAGAAATCAAATTCATTAAAAATGATGCATTAAATAAATGTGGAAGGCAATGTGTAAAAGCATGGTCAAAAAATCCAGATCCTGCTATGTGTGCTACATTTTGTACAGGCTGTCGTTATGGAATTAAAAAAATAATTCCTCAATATGCAAGAAAACATCATATTCCTATTTTATTAGTAGGTAATACCCCATATGAGAAAATTAATTATAGGGTGAATTTGCTATGTTGTAATGCAAAAAAGTATACAAAAGGTGCTAAAATAAAAGGGTACGCGAAAAAATTATTGCAAAATCCATCTTATTTATTATCACCAAATAGTATGCACAAACAATGGCTAGATTTTATTTCCTATGAAGGCAAAAAAGGAGAAAATGTAAATCCTACGACCATTAAGCCATTTTATGATTATATAGAATGGAAGGAAGAAGAAGTCATTCCCACCATTCAAAAATTGGGATGGAAATATGATGAAAGTTTAAATTCTTCTTGGAGGTCAGATTGTTTTGCTAATTTGTTAAGACAATATTATTACAAAAGACTGCTAGGATTTAATGATTTAGATGTATATTATGCAAGAATGATTCGTAATCAAAAAATATCTAAAGAGGAAGCCTTAAAGAAAATTGAAGAAGAAGGAAAATATGATGATGAGGTAATTAAGGAGATTTTGCAAAAATATTATGATTTGGATTTTGATAAGATTGAGGAGAAGATAAAATAGGAAAAGTTATGCAATAGATTTTAATAGTAGTTGCAAAAGAAGATTTAAATAGTTACTTAATTGGTATTAGTCTAATTAACAAAAGAAAACAAAATAATGTTGTAACATAGTTTATCAATATTATTTTGTTTTTTTGTTAATAAGAAATAATTAATATAATAATTTTATAAAACTTGTAATAATAAGAAAAATATAAAGAGATAAGGGGAAAATTAATGGAGTATATAATATTTTTAGCATTAGCTTTTATAGAATTTTTATTTATGATTTTAGTAACGAAAGAGTTAGATCATATTAAAGAATATGTATCAATACAGTATTCAAGTTTTGAATTCGCTAGTACCGAAGATAAACCAAATGGATTAAATATTCTAATAAAAATTTTGGTACCTCCTATATATATTATTCTTATATCGGGAATATTATATGAGATAAACCAAGAATGGCTTGTAAAAAATATTTATCTAGTAACTATATTCTATTATTTAATGAAATGGCTAAATATAATATTTATATTAAAAAGAAAAGACTTACATGATTGGAAATCGGATATAATACTTTCAATCATAGGAACAGTACTTAGTATAGCTATATATTATATTTTTATAATAAAAACAGTAGAAGAATGGCATGGTGGAAAAGTACATAAAATAAGAGATTCAGTAATACATTTAATGCGTGGAGAAATATTTGATATAGATAATAAAAAGTTTTTTACATTTGGAGGAGCTAAATCACATGACATACAAGATGGAATACTAAATTTAGATGAAGAAGAAAAGATATATACATTTAGAAAAAGAGGAGCATTTTTTAGAATAAGAGATTATTCTTGGTGGGATTTAGAACTTCCAACTGAGGAAGAAATGCAAAACGGAATAAGCAATTTAGAAAAAGTAAATTATAAAATAGATTATATTATAACTCATTGTTGCCCTACAAATGTGCAAACTATACTTAGTGGTGGCTTATATAAAAAGGATTATTTAACAGATTATTTGCAAGAGGTTTCAGAAAAATGTAAATTTAAGAAATGGTATTTTGGTCACTATCATGAGAATAGACAGGTTAACTCACAGTTTGTT
>CALXQF010000009.1 GCA_944390505.1 uncultured Clostridia bacterium
AAAAAGATGAAATATCAGAAGATATTATTAATTTATACAACAAAATTAGAAAAAATGAAAATAATAGTATTACACCAATTATTGTCATATCCTCTAATAAAGATAAAAAACATCGCGTAAAAATTTTACAAGCATGTGTAGAGCACTATATTAAAGAGCCAATTGATGAAGAATACTTGTATTATACTATTAAGAATGTGATTAGATTGCTTGATACTAACCGTAGAGTAAGTCCACTAACGGGTTTACCAGGTAATGTACAAATTCAAGCAGAAATGAAAAAACGTTTGTTAAATAAAGAGGAATTTGCTATTTTATATGTAGATTTAGACAATTTTAAAGCGTATAATGATGTATATGGATTTTTAAATGGAGATGAAATTATTAAGTTTACAGCTAGGTGTATATCTAATCATCTACATGATACGGAAACCGAGGATAATTTTGTTGGACATATTGGAGGAGATGATTTTGTAGCTATTACTTCTAATATTAATTGTGAAGAGATATGTCAAAACATTATTTTAGAATTTGATAGTGGTATTTCAAAATTTTATAATGAAGAAGACTTAGAAAGAGGTTATTTAGAAGTACCAAATAGAAAATGCATATTAGAGCAATTTCCACTTACTACAATTTCAGTTGGAGTAGTAATTGTAGACAAGGGAAGATTTCATAATGTATTAGAAATTGGAGAAGTAGCAGCACAGGTAAAACACTTGGCAAAAACAACACCGGGAAGTACTTATGTAATAGATAGGAGAAAAAATGATGAGTGTGCTTGTAAGATTGTGAAATGAAATTTTTATATAAAGCATCTAACTATAAACGAAAAGATAATAGTGAATGGTTAGTCAGTTGAATGGCAAACCATTTTTTTTCGTGATAAAATAAAAGCTGATCATGGAAAATATAGTTAAAAAAATAAAATTTTTATTTCTATAGACTGCCATAAAAAATTGAGAAAGGATGGGACTTAGATGGAAAAAATTCAAAGTTTGTACCATGCTAACCAATATCATTGCATTAAAGATTATATCTGGGAAGGAATCCAACAATATTCTAAAAATATTGCTTTTCGTATTAAAGATAAGAAGGAAAAAGTAGTAAAATACAAAGATATTACTTATGCACAATTTGGTCAGCAAATCAAACAACTAGGAACTGGTTTATTAAAGTTAGGGCTAAAAGGAAAAAGAATTGCTATCATTGGAAAGAATTGTTATGAGTGGGTTCTTAGTTATGTTAGTATTTTAGGAGGAATTGGTACAGTTGTACCCTTAGATAAAGGGTTACAAGAGCCAGAAATAGAAAGCTGTATGGAAAGAAGTTATGCAGATGCTATTATTTTTGAGCAAGAATATTTAGAAAATATGCAAAACATTGCGAAAAACAACAAAACAAAAACTAATTTATTTATTTGCATGAATCAAATCACAGAAGCATCTAAAAATATATTTGAAAAACTAAATGCAACATTAATTTCATTAGAAGAAGTAATCAAACAGGGGATAGAAGAAATTAAAAAGAAGAATACAGAATACGATGAATTAACTATCAATCCAAACGAATTAGCAAGTATTATTTTTACTTCGGGAACGACTTCTATGTCAAAAGCAGTTATGCTATCTAATGAAAATATTGCATCTAATATATATGCGTTACAATCGGTAGAAAAAGTTTATGATACAGATGTCAATCTAGCTTTTTTACCATTTCATCATACATTTGGATCTACTGCACAATTATTTTTTTTATCAGCAGGAGTTATGAATGTATTTTGTGATGGGTTAAGGCATATTCAGTCTAATTTAAAAGAATATAAAGTATCTATTTTTGTTTGTGTTCCTCTACTGCTAGAAGCAATGTATAAAAAAATTATGGCAGAAGTAGATAAACAAGGAAAAACAGGGCTTATTAAAATGATGACAAAAGTGACGAGGTTTCTAAGAAAATTTGGAATTGATATTAGAAGAAAAGTATTTAAGCCAATTTTAGAACAGTTAGGAGGAAATATTAGATTTGTCATTAGTGGAGCATCTGCAATTGATAAAAACGTAGCAAAAGGATTTGATGATTTTGGAATATTAACAGTACAAGGATATGGGCTAACAGAAACATCACCAGTATTAACAGCAGAAAATGAAAAATGTGTGAAATTTGGTTCAGTAGGAGTGCCACTTAAAAATGTAGAGATCGCTATTGATGAACCAAATAAACAAGGAATTGGTGAAATTATTGCAAAAGGTCCAAATGTAATGCTAGGTTATTATGAAAATGAAGAAGCAACCAAAGAAGTAATAGAAGAAAAAGAAGGAGATAGATGGTTTCACACAGGAGATTTAGGATATTTAGATAAAGATGGATTTTTATTTATTACAGGAAGAAAGAAAAATGTGATTGTACTAAAAAATGGAAAAAATATTTATCCAGAAGAAATTGAACAATTAGTAAATAATTTAGCTTATGTAGCAGAAAGCATGGTATTTGGAATGCCAAAAGCAGATGATTTACTTTTATCTGTTAAAATTGTTTATCAAAAAGAATATGTGGAACAAAAATATCCGAATATGACTAAGGAAGAATTAAAAAATATGATATGGAAAGATATCAAACAAATTAATAGTACTCTGCCTAATTATAAACATATGAAAAATTTAATTATCACAGATGAACCAATGATTAAAACAACCACTGCAAAAATAAAAAGATTTGAGGAAATTAAGAAAGAGATTGAAAATGCAAATCGTTTATAATTTAATTGAATAAAACAAACGTGCACCTCATAAACTATATAATAGCATGAGGTGTTTTTATGATTATTTTGCAAAAAAAGAGATTAGGTTTTATAGCAAGTGTATTATTAGTAGCAGTATTTGTATTTACTTTTCAAAAAGCGAATTTAGAAAATACCATTCCAACTGTAACTCTGCCAGTTTCCAATAAGATTGTTGTTTTAGATGCAGGACATGGTTCGCCAGATGAAGGAGCACAAAGTTCCAATGGCACAACAGAAGCACAAATTAACTTAAAAATTGCCTTAAAAGTACAAACTTTATTAGAGCAAAGTGGAGCAACAGTCGTTTTAACTAGAAGTGATGAAAATGCAATTTATGATGCCAATAGTAGTACAATTAGAGAAAAAAAGGTATCAGATATTCATAATCGAGTAAAAATTGGAAATGAGTCAAGTGCAGATATTTTTGTTTCTATTCATTTAAACAAAATCCCTCAGCAACAATACTGGGGATGGCAATGTTTTTATAACAGCAGAAATGAAAATAGCAAAATATTGGCTCAAACCATTCAACAAAATTTAAATGAAGCTATTCAAAAAGAAAATAAAAGAGAAGCATTAAAGCTAGACACAATCTATTTAATGAAAAATGTAGAGATTCCTATTTCTGTGGTAGAATGTGGATTTTTATCCAATCCAGAAGAAGAACAGCAATTACAAAATGATGAATATCAGGACAAATTAGCATGGGGAATTTACATAGGAATTATGGATTATTTTCAAGAAAATATGTAAATATTTAATAATAAATTATCTTTGAAACTGTATAATAATTCCACTGTTAATATTTTTGGAAAATGTATAAAAATTCCACTCTTTGGGGAAAATAGTTTTAAACTATGAAAACAAGGAGTGGAATTTTAAAATGGAATATAAAACCTTAAATATCAAAGGTGCTATTCTAAGTCAAAATCAATTAGAGAACTATTTGGAGAAAATAGCTTCTGATCATAATCTTACCAATTATTCTGATAAATCTACTTATCCAATTCCAAGATTGAAAGAAAATTTGGAACTTATCACAGAAGTGTACCAATTATTAAATGAACATATCAAACTAAAAATTCCTATTCATCCAGCTGGAGAATGGATTTTAGATAATTACTATGTCATAGATGAAACTGCAAAATCTATTAAAAATACATTAACACTCAAAAAGTATAAAAACTTTTTAGGAATTGCAAATGGAACTTATCAAGGATTTGCAAGAGTATATGTGCTTGCAAGTGAAATTGTGAATTATAGTGATAATCAAATAGATGGGAAAAACTTAAGTCAGTTATTACAAGCTTACCAGAAAAAGAAAACTCTGAACATGGAGGAAATATGGAATATTCCTCTTTTTCTTCAAATTGCCTTAATAGAGAATATTAGAGAAATTTGTGAGAAAATTTATTCAGTGCAAATGCAAAAATATAAAGTAGAAAATATCATTGAAAGATTAGTAGAATATAAAAATAAAGAAGAATTGCAATTTAATCATTTAGGAGAATATAAAGCTAAAGTAAAAGGATTTGGGGAAATGAAATATCCTTTTATTGAGTACTTGTCCTATCGTTTAAGAAAATATGGAAAAAAAGCATATCCTTATCTTGCTATTTTAGAAGAACAGGTAAATAAAATGGGGATGACATTAGATGAGGTGATTCAAAAAGAACACTTTGATATTGCCCTTCGAAAAATTTCAGTAGGAAATTGTATCACAAGCCTTAAAAATTTAAATCGAATTAGTATGGTAGAAATTTTTGAAGAAATTAATGGAGTAGAGGATATCTTAAAACAAGATCCTGCTAATGTATATGAAAAAATGGATTATGAAACAAAAGTACTTTACCGTAATAAGATTAAAGAACTTTCTCAAAAAACAAGAATATCAGAAATATATATTGCAAAAGAAATATTAAATCTTGCTAGAGAACAAGCAAGTAAAGAACAAGAAAATCAAATAAATAATAACCAAACAAATTCATTAGAGGAAAACAAAAAAGATGATAAACAAAAACAGGTAAACAATGAAATACCAATAGTAGAGCAAAACAAGAGACTAATTAGTGACAAAAAGAAAGAACATGTAGGATATTATTTATTATCAGATGGAAAAGCAAAATTATGGGAGAGACTAACAGGAAAGAAAAAAGAAATAATGTCTAATACGCAAAAAATAGGGATTAGTATACTCCTATGCGTCATTGTTACTATTTTTATTGATATCCTATTTGGAATTTATATTTATCATGCCACTAAATCAGTTGTACTATCTGTTATTTTAGCAATTTTACTATTGATCCCAACTCAAACGCTTTTAGTACAAATTGCACAATTCTTATTAGGAAAAATGGTAAAGCCAAAGCCAATACCAAAATTAGATTTTCAAAAAGGGGTACCAAAAGAATTTGCTACTTTTATTGTAGTACCTACGATTATTAATAGTAGAGAAAAAGTTCATAAAATTATGGAACAATTAGAAACTTATTATATTGCAAACCAAAGTGATAATTTGTACTTTGCCCTTTTAGGGGATTGTACTTCTGGAAAAAATGAAGTTGAGCCATGGGATGAAGAAGTAATACAAGCAGGATTAGAAGAAACACAAAAATTAAATCAGCAATACCCATGTGATAAATTCCCAAGATTTCATTTTTTGTATAGGCAAAGAACATGGAATGCAAAAGAAGAATGTTATTTGAGTTGGGAGAGAAAAAGGGGGCTTTTAAATCAATTCAATGAATATATTTTGAATAAAAGCAAAAATAACTTTTTAGCCAATACCATAGAAATACAAAGAGAAGGAAAACATATTCCATTTATTAAATATATTATTACATTAGATGCAGATACCAATTTAACTCTAAATACTGGTTTAGAGATGATAGGTGCTATGGCACATATTTTAAACTTACCAGTATTAAATCAAAATAATGATTTAGTCATTGATGGTCATGCGCTTATTCAACCAAGAGTGGGAATTTCTTTACAAGATGTACAAAAAAGCTTGTTTACTCAACTTTATGCAGGATCTGGTGGAAAAGATGCTTATACCAATGCTATTTCAGATGTTTACCAAGATAATTTTGATGAAGGAATTTTCACAGGAAAAGGAATTTATGATGTAGGAATTTTTTCAAAAGTATTAAGTAATGAAATACCAGAAAATACAGTATTAAGCCATGATTTATTAGAGGGGTGTTATTTAAGATGTGGTTTAGCCTCTGATATTATGCTAATGGATGGATATCCTAGTGGATATAACAGTTTTAAAGCAAGACTTCAACGTTGGATACGTGGAGACTGGCAAATTATTCCTTGGTTAAAAGGAACAATTACGAATAAAGCAAATGAGAAAAAGCACAATCCACTTACCTTGTTATCCAAATACAAAACTTTTGATAATTTAATAAGAAGTATGCAGGAAACAAGTATTGTAATAACATTGATTATAATTAGTATCATTAATCTATTTTATGATATCAAAATTACTCCTATCGTAATTTTTCTATTTATTTCATTATTGATACCAACCATTTTAGAAGTAATTGATAGAATTGTTTCTAAAAAAGAGCAAGAAACAGCGCAAAAAACATTTACAAAAACACTATCAGGAGTAAAAGCAAGTTTATTAAGAGGTTTTTTAGCAATTGCTAATTTACCAGATAAGGCATATTTTTGCTTTCAAGCAGCAATCAAAACTTTATATCGAATTTGTTTTAGTAAAAAGCATTTTTTAGAATGGATGACAGCAGAAGAAGCGGAAAAAAATGCAAAAAAAGATGTATTATCTTATTATAAAAATATGGGAGCTAATATCGTTTTAGGAATATTAGCAATTGCATTATTATTCCTACTTCCAAAAGATATCTCTACTATTTTTATCTTTATTCTTGCTGTAATTTGGCTAATTGCGCCTAGCATCTTTTGTTATATGAGTAAAGAGAGAAAGGAAATAGAGAAAATACAGCAATTATCAGCTAAAGAGCAAGAATATTTATTAGAAATAGGAGCAAAAACATGGCAATATTTTAAAGAAAATATGAATGAAAAAAGCAATTTCTTGCCACCTGATAATTATCAAGAAGATAGAAAGCCAAAAGTCATGAATAGAACCTCACCAACCAACATTGGATTAGGACTACTTGCTGTAGTATCAAGTTATGATTTGGGTTATGAAAATTTAGAAGATACCAGTCATTTATTAGAAAAAATGATAAACACTATTCAAAGTTTACCAAAATGGAATGGGCATTTATATAATTGGTATGATTTAGAAAGCTTACAGCCATTAATGCCAAGATATATTTCCTCGGTAGATAGTGGAAATTTGGTAGGATATTTGTATACGGTGAAACAGTTTTTAAAAGAGCAGCAGGAAAAATTAGCTTACAAAGTGGAAGATGAGATAAAGGATTTACAATATAATACAATGATAGAACTAATGACAAATTTAATTCAAAGCATTGAAAAATTAATTAGGGAAACTGATTTCTCAAAATTATATGATGAAACTAACAGATTATTTTCGATTGGCTTTAATGTAGAAGAAAACAAATTAACAGATTCCTATTATGATTTATTAGCTTCAGAGGCAAGACAAACAAGTTTAATTGCAATTGCTCAAAAACAAGTACCAATAAAGCATTGGAACAATTTAAGTAGAACATTAACCATTTTAAACAAATATAAAGGACTTATTTCATGGTCTGGAACAGCTTTTGAATATTTAATGCCTAATATCAATATTCCAAAATATCCAGGCAGTTTATTAGATGAATCTTGCAAATTTATGCTAATGAGCCAAAAAGAATATGCTAAAAAGCTGAATATTCCATGGGGAATTTCAGAATCGGCTTTTTATTTAAAAGACTTGCATAATAATTACCAGTATAAAGCATTTGGAATTCCTTGGATGGGCTTAAAAAGAGGACTAGCAGATGAAATGGTGGTTGCCCCTTATGCTAGTATTTTAGCACTTCCAGATGAACCAAAAGAGGTAGTCAAAAATTTAAAAATACTAGAACAACAAGGAATGTACCAAAAATATGGTTTTTATGAGTCCATCGATTATACTCCAACAAGGCTAAAAAAGGGAGAAGAATATGATTTAGTAAAAACATATATGGCACACCATCAAGGACTTATTCTACTTTCTATTAACAATTTATTTCACAATAAGATTTTGACAAAACGATTTATGAAAAATCCACAAATACGAGCAGTTGATATTTTACTACAAGAAAAAATGCCTGAAAATGTGATTATTACGAAAGAAGAAAAAGAAAAAGTAGAAAAAATGAAATATGTAGATGACCAAAATTACTGGTTAAAAGAAATCACAAAACCAATGACAAGGTTGCCACAAATGAATGTATTATCAAGTAATCATTATCAAATTTTAATGGATGCCAAGGGAAATGGGTATAGTCAATTTGAAGATATTTTAATCAATCGCTATAAAAAAACAGAAGATTTAGAACAAGGGATTTTCTTTTTCTTGAAAAATGTGAAAACCAAACGAATTTGGACAGCAAATTGTATGAATTATTTGTCTCAAGGAGATAAATATACAATATACTTTATGCCAGACCAAAATAAAATTGTAAGACAAGATGGAAGCATAGAAACTGTAATGAATGTAACGATTGCACCAAATGAACCAGTAGAATTAAGAACGCTTGAACTAACCAATTATGGACTAGAAGAAGAAACCATAGAAGTAACAAGTTATTTAGAGCCTGTGTTATCAACAATGTCACAAGATTATAGTCATCCAGCATTTAATAATTTATTTTTAAGTTATGAATATCTGGAAGAACAAAACGCTATATTAGTTCATAGAAGGAATAGAAATGAAAAGGAAATACCTATTTATTTAGGAGCAATGCTATATACAGAAAATAAAACAACAGGTGATTTAGAATATGAAATTGATAAAGAAAAATTTTATGGAAGAAATGGGTTTCAAATTCCAAGGGTTGTAGAAAACTCTATTCCACTTAGTAAACAAATTCAATATACCACAGATCCCATTATTAGTTTTAAAAGAACCATTACCATTCAGCCAGAAGAAACGGGGAAATTGCATTTGATTCTTGCAGTAGGGCATGATAAAGGGCAAGTTCAAGAGAATTTACAATATTTTTCTAATCAAGAAACCATTAAACACAGTTTTGAATTAGAAAAGGCAAAAATCGAAGCGGAAAACCGATATTTAGGGGTAAAAGGAAAAGAATTAGAATTTTATCAAAAAATGCTAGGATATTTATTATTACAAAATCCACTCAAGAAATTACAATATGCGAAAACCATGGATTTACCAGTTGCTAAACTATGGGAATATGGCATTTCAGGAGATTTGCCAATTCTATTATGCAAAGTAAAAACAACCGAAGATATTGAAATATTAAACCAATTATTGAAATTTTATTATTACTTCCATATCAAAAATATTTTATTTGACCTTGTAATTATAGATGAGGAAAAATATAGTTATAATAATATAAGAGAAGAAATTACAAGCAGTATTGTGAATGAAAATTTAAGTTATTTGCAAAATGTAAAAGGTGGAATTTTTGTATTAGAAAATTTAGAAAAACAAGAAAAAGAGTTTTTAGAATATAGAGCAAATTTAAGTATTCCAGCTAACTGTGGTAGTTTATATCGTTACATCAAAGAATTAGAAGAAGAATTTAAGTATCAGGTAAAAGAGATGCCATCAGAAGAACCATATCACGCTATTGAAGAAACGAAACCAATTCGTGAGCCTTTAGAAAATTTAAAATATTATAATGAATATGGTGGATTTTCACAAGATGGAAAAGAATATCATATCAGAATGAATAAAGAGCAAACATTACCAACTATTTGGAGCCATTTATTAGTCAATGAAAACTTTGGAACATTAGTAACTGAAACGATGGGAGGATATACATGGTACAAAAATAGTAGGTTAAATCGATTAACAGCTTGGCATAATGCCCAAGTAACAGATGAACCATCTGAAATTATTTTTATGCAAGACTTAGAGAATAAAAAAGTGTGGTCTATAGGATTTAATCCATGTCCTGATGAAAATGATTATCATATTACGTATGGATTTGGATATGCTAAATATCAGTATAGTAGCAAAGAATTTTCAGAAGAAGTAGAAATGTTTGTACCAATGGAACAACCAGTAAAGGTGCAAATTTTAAAAATCAATAACAATGAACTCAAAAAGAAAAAAGTAAAATTAGTGTATTATTTAAAACCAGTATTAGGAGAAGATGAAATTAAATCCAATGGATATTGTGATTTGGAATTTTTAGAAAATACCAATACAATTTGTATGAAAAATCTGGTGGCAGATCCTCATTTTGCAAGATATATGTTTGTGTCTTGTAGTGAGCAGATTACTTCTTATACAGGTAGTAAAGCAGCATTTTTAGGAAAAGGAACAATTGCAAACCCAGAGGCACTTCATCAAATAGAATTAAATAAAGAAAATGCCTTATGGGAAGATGGAGTAATTGCTATTCAATGTGAAGTAGAATTGGAAGCATTAGAAAATAAAAAAATTGTGTTTATACTAGGAGTAGGACAAACAAAACTAGAGTGCCAAGACCTTGCTTATCAATATCAACATTTAGGAAAAGTATATGAAGAATATGAAAAAACCAAAAGGTTTTGGAGAGAAAAAACGGAAAAATTAAAAGTAGAAACACCATTAGAATCTATGAATTTATTATTAAATGGATGGCTCATTTATCAAGTACTTGCCTCTCGTCTATGGGGAAGAACAGGCTATTATCAATCAGGTGGAGCATATGGATTTAGAGACCAACTACAAGACACTTTAGCTCTAAAATATATTGATACACAGCTTATGAAAAAGCAAATTATCAAACACAGTAGTCATCAATTTATCGAAGGAGATGTGGAACATTGGTGGCATGATGAAACAGGAAGAGGAATTCGTACTAGATTTAGTGATGATAGATTATGGTTAGTTTATTTAGTTGAAGATTACATCTCTTTCACAGGAGATGATAGTATATTAGAAGAGCAAGTTCCATATCGAGCAGGAAATCAACTAGAAGAGGGAATAGATGAAAAATACGATGCATATCCTGTATCTAACATTGTAGAGAGCATTTATGAACATTGTAAAAAAGCAATTGCTATTTCTCTTAATTTTGGAGAGCATGGAATACCAAAGATTGGGTCAGGAGACTGGAATGATGGATTTAGTGAGGTAGGAAACAAAGGAAAAGGAGAAAGTGTATGGCTAGGATTTTTCCTTTATGAAGTATTAAAAAAGTTTATTCCAATTTGCAAACAAAAAGGAGAAGAAACCATAGCAAAACAATATGAAGAAGTGATGGAAAAATTAAAAAAAGCATTAAATACAAGTGCTTGGGATGGAAGATGGTATAAAAGGGCATTTATGGATGATGGACATGTGCTTGGTAGTATTCAAAATGAAGAATGTAGAATTGATTCTATTGCACAAAGCTGGTCGATTATTTCAGGAGCAGGAGATAATGACAAAAAATATATATCAATGGAAAGCTTAGAAAATCATTTAGTAGATAAGGAAAATGGTATTATCAAATTATTAGATCCTCCTTTTGAAAAAGGAGTTTTAAACCCAGGATATATTAAAGCATATTTACCAGGAACCAGAGAAAATGGAGGACAATATACACATAGCAGTATATGGGCCATTATTGCAGAAACCATATTAGGTTTTGGAAATAAGGCAGGGGAATATTATAGAATGATTAACCCAATAGAGCATAGCAGAACAAAAGAATCTGCCAAGAAATACAAAGTAGAACCATATGTTATTGCAGCAGATGTATACGGACAAAAGAATTTAGCAGGGCGCGGAGGTTGGACATGGTATACAGGTTCAGCTAGCTGGATGTATGAAGCAGGTATCAAATATATATTAGGTTTAAAAATAGAAAAAAACAAGTTAAAAATAGAACCCTGTATTCCAAATGATTGGAAAGAATATTCTATGAAATATCAATATGGAAATAGTATTTATCATATTCATGTACAAAACCAAAATGGAAAAGAAACAGGAGTTACTCGCTTTCTATTGGATGGACAAGAAATAGAAGAAAAAGAAATTCAGATGAATACAAATGGAGGAATTTATAATATAGAGGTAGAAATGTAACAAAAATTATGGTATAATAAAAGAACAGTCGATTTTGACTGATTGATTATCTACAAGGAGGAAGACAACATGAAAGCACTCAAAGCAATTGCCCTTGTAGCTGCTGGCGCGGTGAGCACGTTAGTGGTGCTCATGGCAGTGGCAGCAAAGTATGAGGAACTTTCGGAGTTCATAGGAGAGGGAGGCGGCTGGAATCTAGATTAGCGCTTATTATCTCCTACACAGCCCACTCTCTTTCCAAGGAGAGTGGGCTTTTATAAAGAAAGATACACAGTCAATATTTGATTTCCATTGAGAAAAGTGGTATAATAAAAGTACTAGTTCAAGTAACTATATTTTTAGAAATGAGGTTATACATCATGAAAAAATCTACTATCCGTTCTATCATTCGGAAACTGGTGGCAATTGCTATCTTTATTCCAGGAGCATACCTGTGGGATGCCAGTATGAACGGAACGCAACCTGCTTTTCTCGCTTTTTACGGCTTGAGTTTCGTGATTGCAGCCGGCATGATGCTTGGAGGTATTTACCTTTTCGCTCAAAAGATTATCGACAAAGTACTGTACAAGTTTTTTGAGACTCTGCCGTTAGGATGGAAGTAAGTTGCAAGGACCGCTTTCGCGGTCCTTATTTTTATGTTAATTTTTTTCAGTTGAATAACGTATATTGGTGTTACAATCTACAATTATTAAATAGTTATGATAAATGTTATATATGTATTTTTTTGCGTCTCCACCTTAAGACTTCAATAAAAATACATACATAACATTTATTAAAAATTGATTGTTGATGATAGCATTATAGATGTGACAAAAATATTTCAAAAATGTTTCGGAAATATGACAAAAATTACGGAAAAAACTTGTACAAAAGATGTTAATATGATATAAATATAGATAAAGAAACAAAGGTAAAAGTCTGAAAAGAAAGGCAGGGGCTTTTTGTGGAAGAAAAAAATAATGTTTTAAAAAATGAAGAAGGTCAAGTGCATAATGAACCACAACAATATGATGGAACACAGGGAAATGGAAGTTCTACAGAAGAAAAGAAAACAATATTGATTGTAGATGATGAAAAAAGAATTGTAGATATTTTAATGTATAATTTACAAAAAGAAGGTTATCTAACTTTAGAAGCAAACGATGGAGAAGAAGCTATTGAAATTGCGATGGAAAAAAAGCCAGATCTAATTTTATTAGATATTATGCTTCCAAAGGTAGATGGATTAACTGTCTGCAAAAGATTAAGACATACACTTAATGTTCCAATTCTAATTTTATCTGCAAAAGATGAAGAAATTGACAAAATTCTGGGTTTAGAATTAGGAGCAGACGATTATATTACCAATCCATTTAGTGTGAGAGAATTAATGGCTAGAGTAAAAGCTAATTTAAGAAAAGCAGAAGTATCTAATCAGACATCAGAAAATGAAGAAGAAAATAAAGTATTACATAAAATAATTCAGTTAGGGGACTTAACAATTAATTTAGACAAATTTGAAGTAAGAGTAAGGGGAGTACCAATTGAATTAACTTTAAGAGAATTTGAAGTTTTAAAATATTTAGCACAGCAACCCGGTCAAGTAGTAACAAGAGAAATTTTATTAGAAAAAGTATGGGGCTATGAATATTATGGAGATATTAGAACAGTAGACGTAACAGTAAGAAGAATCAGAGAAAAAATAGAAAAAGATACCTCTTCACCTAAAATCTTAATTACAAAAAGAGGGGTAGGCTATTATTTAGCAACAGATTAAAAAAATATTTAGAAATATATTTCAGGATACGTCTCAAGACATAGTTTTAAAGAGATATCCTGAAATATATTAAATCAAAAACAAAATTTTCTGAATGATTAGGCAATGAAAGAGATGAAAATAAAATGATAAAGAGTATACAAACGAAAATTATACTGATTTTTTTTGTTTTAGGTATCATTTCAATTGGAGCACTTTCCTTTTTTCATATTATAATGTTAAATCAAATGAATCAATCGATTAGTAATATTGATAGTAGTGAAGAATTAAGTAATATGATTATTACCCAAATTACCCAAACCAAAGTAATTACTGCTATTGCTATTGGAATTTTTGCAATTATTACTCTGTTGGTAGGCTATTTTGTTTCAAAATCAGTCATCAAGCCAATTAATAATTTAATTCAAAATGCAGAAAAAATTGCAAATGGAGAAGAAGTGGAAATACAAGATACAGGCAAGAAAAAGACTCAAGTAGATGAATTAGTAAATGCATTTAGTCTAATGACAACTGAATTAAAACAAAACTTAAATGAAATGGGAAAGCAGAAAAAGCAAATTGAAACAATACTATTGCATATGACAGATGGAATTATTGCATTTGATATGTATGGAAATATAATACATATTAACCCTGCTGCTATACAGCTCTTAAACTTGAACTCAAAAACAGATAGAAATTTCGATAAAATTTTTCGAAAATTACATGCAGATATTAATCTAGAAAAGATTGTATATTTAGAGAATTGGACATCATCAGAACAAAGGTTAAATATTGGAGAAAAATATGTAAATTTATTATTTGCACCATTTCAAGATGAAAGTGATAAACCAGCAGGTGTAATTGTGGTAATCCAAGACATTACAGAACATGTAAAATTGGATAATATGAGAAAAGAATTTGTAGCAGATGTATCACATGAATTAAAAACTCCAATTACTTCTATTATGGGATATGCAGATACTTTATTAGAAAGTGAATATGACAAAGAAATGCAGACAAAATTTCTGGGCGTTATTAGTTCAGAAGCAAGGAGAATGGCAAAATTAGTAACTGACCTCTTAACACTTTCAAGATATGATAATAAAAAGATTACCAAAGAGGAAACTGAATTTGACTTAGGTGATTTAACTAAAAAATGTATAGAAAGACTAAAATTTGAAATAGAAAAGAAAAACCATCATGTGGAATGTTTTGTAACAGCTAATGTTCCACCAGTACATGCAGATAAATATGGAATAGAAAGAGTCATTTTGAATATTATAACAAATGCCATCAAATACACACCGGAAAATGGAATCATTAAAGTTTATGTAGGATTTGTTTACAATGATGCCTATATTAAAGTAATAGATAATGGTATTGGAATTCCGGAAAAAGATTTAACAAGAATTTTTGAAAGATTTTATAGAGTTGATAAGGCAAGAACAAGAGAAATGGGAGGAACAGGACTTCGGACTTTCTATTGCAAAAGAAATATTAGATCAAAATCATGGAAGTATTGATATTAAAAGTGAACAAGGAAAAGGTACTGAAGTAGTAATCCGTATCCCAGTAAATAAAAAGAATTAAAAGAAGAAAGCAAAACATTATTCATAATAGTTTTTGGTAAAATACGGTTCAAACGAATGAAACAATTGATAGATAACATGATACGAAAAAACTATCAATGTAAAAAGGTAAAAATTTTTTAAGAATGATGTTTTATGAAAGAAAGGAATATAATCAAAAATGACAATCAGTGATAAAACACGTAATATATTAGAATGGATATTTTGTATTGTAATTGCATTTGTTTTGGCAATTTTAATCAAATACTTTATAGGAACACCAACAATTGTAAGCCAAGTATCTATGAATCCAACTTTACAACCCAATCAAAGATTAATATTAAATCGATGGATGAGAACGATCCATGAAATGCCACAAAGAGGAGAAATAGTCACATTTGAAGCCCCTACTATTAGAGGCTATAATGCACTAGAAGAAGCAGATCTAGAAAATCCAGTGGCTAAATATACAAACGAGCCAACGAATTGGTGGACTAAATTTACCTATTATGTATTAGAAATAGGGAAAGAAAGCTATATTAAAAGAGTGATTGGTTTGCCAGGAGAGCATGTTAAAATAGAAAATGGAAAAGTATATATTAATGAGCAGGAATTACAAGAAGATTATTTACAAGAAGGTGTAATAACTGAAGGAGGAGACTATAATTATTTTACAGATATTATTGTTCCTGAAAACTGTATATTTGTAATGGGAGATAATAGAAGTCAGTCTACAGATAGTAGGTCTTTTGGTTGTATTCCAATAGAAAAAGTAGAAAGCAAAGTATGGATTCGTTTTTGGCCTTTAGAATTATGGGGAAAAGTGCAATAAAATGAGGAGGAAGAAATTTGGCTTTTGAGAAAATCATTGGCAACAAAAAAAATAAAGAATTATTGATAGATTCTATCAATAATAATAGTATTCTACATAGCTATTTATTGATAGGGGAAGAAGGCATACGGAAAAAAACTATTTGCCAAAGAATTTGCACAAATGATTCTTTGCAGTGGTCAAGAAAAACCTTGCCATACTTGTAAATCTTGTTTAGAATTTGAAGGGAAAAGTCATCCGGACTTTATGCTCATAGAACCAGAAGATGGAAAAACAATCAAGATTGAAACAATGAGATACCTACAAGAAAAAATTGCAGAAAAACCAATCACCTCTGAGAAAAAAGTATATATTATTTCTGAGTGTGAATGCATGACGAGAGAAGCATCAAATAGCTTACTAAAAACATTAGAAGAACCACCAGAATATGCAGTATTGATTCTCATTACTTCTAATGAAAGTAAATTGCTAACAACTATCAAATCAAGATGCACTAAAATTTATTTTAGACCTATACCAGAAGATAAATTGATAGAATATCTCAAACAAAATCAAATAGATGAGAAAATGACAGAAAATATGATAAAACAATGTGAAGGAAGTATAGGTAGAGCACTTAAAATAGTAGAGGAAAAAGAAAAATATTTACAAATAGAAGAATTAATTCAAAGCTTGCCTAAGAAAGATATTACACAAATATGGAAACAAGCAGAGGTGCTTTATCAAGCGAAAGAGGACATTATATCCTTACTAGAATACATGATTATCGTTATTTATCAATTATTAAAAAAACAAAATAAAATGTGTTATATCAATAGTATTCAAATCATAGAACAAACGAAGCAAAGATTTTTACAAAATGCAAATTATGATATGACAATTGATTATTTACTATTAAAATTATGGGAGGAATTTCGTTGAAAAATATTGTAGGAGTTAGGTTCAAAAAGCCAGGAAAAATATATTTTTTTGACCCTGGAAAATGGGAAGTCAAAAAGCAAGATAAAGTGATTGTAGAAACTAGTTCCGGACAAGAACTAGGTGAAATTGCTATTAGCAAAAGAACTATTCCAGAAGAAAATTTAAAAGCACCATTAAAAAAGGTAATTCGAATTGCAACACAAAAGGACTTAAAACATGATGCAGATAACCGCAAAAAAGAGAAAGAGGCTTTTAAAATCTGTGAAGAAAAAATTAAAAAGTATAAATTGAAAATGAACTTAACAGAGGTAGAATACCAATTTGATAATAGCAAAATATTATTTTATTTTACAGCAGATGGAAGAATTGACTTTAGAGAGCTAGTTAAAGATTTAGCTGCTATTTTTAAAACAAGAATAGAATTAAGGCAAATAGGAGTAAGAGACGAAGTAAAAAGAATTGGAGGAAATGGAGTTTGTGGTAGAGAACTTTGTTGCTGTTCTTTTTTAGGAAACTTTGAGACAGTTTCTATCAAAATGGCAAAAGAGCAAACAGTTTCCTTAAATCCATCTAAAATATCTGGCAATTGTGGAAGATTAATGTGCTGTTTAAAATATGAACAAGAAGTATATGAAGAAAAATTAAAACGTTTACCAAAAGTAGGGGCAATTGTAAAAACAGCAGATGGAGAAGGCACAGTAGATTCTTTAGAAACTTTAAAAGAAATTGTAAGAGTAAAGCTTAAAGATGGGGATGATACCTTTTATAAAAAATATCCGGCAACAGAAGTAAAAATATTGAAGAACATAGAGAAAAAAGAAATTGATCCAGAAGAAAAAGAACATATGAAGGAATTAGAAGAATTAGAGAAGCTAGAAAAACTAGACAAGGAAACAAATACACAAGAAGATGAAATTTAATCAAAAAGATATAAAATGAATATTAATGAAGTGCTTAGATGAAAGGAAGAATTTATGATAAAACATAAAATGAAAACTCAATCATAAAGCAACCAAATATAAATAGAAAAAAACGCAGTGAAAGGTGGTGAAATAGAAATGGCATACAAAATTACAGATAAATGTATTTCTTGTGGAGCATGTGCAGCTTCTTGCCCAGTATCTTGTATTTCTCAAGGTGATAGCCAATATGTAATAGATGCTAGTGCGTGTATTGGATGTGGAACATGTGCAGGAGTTTGCCCAGTAGGAGCACC
>CALXQF010000010.1 GCA_944390505.1 uncultured Clostridia bacterium
ATAAGTTGTGGTTCCTACCAAAGTAGCTGTGTTATTATCTCTTAAAGCACCAGCTAATATTTCAGAAGCACTTGCTGAATATTCATTCATTAACACAACAATTGGCATATCAATGATTGGATTTTCTTTTGCTATTGTCACTTCTTCCTCTTCTTCTTTATCTGTTGTAATAAGTAGAGTAGATCCTTTTTCTGTTATCATTTCTGCAATATCAATTGCTTCATCTACGATTCCTCCACCATTATTTCTTATATCAATAATTAATTTAGTAATTCCTTGTTTTTGTAACTCTTTGAATTCTTGTTCAAATTCATCTGCACAGCCACCGTCAAAGTCTGAAATAGCAATATAACCTATGTTATTTTCCAATACTTTACTTTCAATATGGCTAATTAATACCTTTTTTCTAGTTAGTTCAAAGGTCATTGTTTCTGTTCCACGCAATATTTCTAGTGTTACTTTTGTACCCTCTTCACCTTTTATTTTATTAGAAGCTTCGTCCATTTGTTCACCAGTATAACTTACACCATCAACCTTTGTTATAATATCTCCTGGTAAAATTCCAGCCTCTTCTGCTGGAGATCCTTCAATTGGACTTAAAATAAGAATAGCATTTTTTTCTGCATCCAAAGTCATATAGATACCAATACCTACATAATTTCCATTGGTTTCTTGCATAATATCTTCCATTTCCTCTTTTGTATAATAAACAGTGTATGGATCCCCTAATGCTGCTACATAACCTTTAATAGCTCCTTCAATTAAGTCTTCATCATTAATTTCACCTATGTATTTTTTTTGTAGTTCACTGCGAAATCTAGAAAGTGTATACTCTAATCCACTTAAACTATCTGTTGTTTTTCCTACTGCTAATCCATTACTAGAAGTTAAATATTGATAAGTTGCAAATGCAGTAACTAATGATGTAATAATAACAACAATAATGAATAGCATTATTAACTTATAAACTTTTTGTCCTTGATTACTTTCCATATTTTAAATATCCTTTCTGGTTTTATATTACATATTCTTTTATTTTTTACATAATGATGGCATTTTTTGTATGTGTCTAATCTATTAGCCATTCACATAAATATATTCAAACTGGAGGTCTCTTTTATCTTATACTTCCAGTTTGAAAATATGCATTTTATTCTTTATTTAATTTGAGTATTTCATATTTTGCCTTTTTATTTATAATGTTTCTTTAATGGTGATTGTTTAATATTGTCATTAATTACTTTCTGTATTATCCTGCTGTTGTTCTTCCTGATTAGTTGTTTGTTGTTGGTAATAGTTTAATGGATCAGTAGTACTTCCATTAATTCTTACTTCAAAGTGTAGGTGTGGACCTGTTGAATTTCCTGTAGAGCCTGTTTGCATAATGACATCACCTTGTTTTACTTCTGCACCTCTTTGTGTTAAGATTGCTTGTCCATGTCCATATAGAGTAGTAATTCCATTTCCATGATATACCATTACGCAATATCCATAAGAACCTAGCCAGCCGGCATATGTAACTACTCCATCCATTACTGTTACAACTGGTGCTCCATATCCTGTATTTCCAATATCTAAGCCTTGATGAAATTTTACAATTCCATCAATTGGGTGTTCTCTTGTACCATAATAGGAAGTAATTGCAGTTCCGGAAATAGCAACTGGCCAAATCATATCTCCTCCTGCATATTGAATGTTGTAATCTCTTGTTCCTGTACTGATTGCTTGAATTTGTTCCTCTATTCTTTGAGTTTCATCCTTATATTGTTGAATCTGGTCATTTAATTTTTTTTCTTCCTCTGATAGTTGTTCTATGTATCCTTGTTGTAGAGTTTGTGTATTCTTCAAAACATTTTCTGTTTGTTCCGCTCTTGCTTTCATAATTTTTACTTCAGCATTTTCATTTTCTAATTTTCTTTTTGCTAAGTCTATTTCTTCTCTTTGTTGTGCTACTTTTTCTATTAGTACATTATCATATTCCGCAATTTCAATCATACCATAATATAACGATAGGAAATCTGACAAACTACTTGCTGATAGTAGCACATCTAAAAAGCTAATATTCCCCCCTTGTTCATATAGTGCTACCAATCTTTGTTCTAATAGTTGTTCTTTTTCATTATATTCTACTGTTATTGTTTCTAAATTTTGGGTTGTTTCTTCAATAGATGTTTCTAATTCTTCTATTTTAGCAGCCAACTCATTATTTTCTGTCTCATATTGCCTTATTTTATCATCTAATTTTTGTATCTCTAATAATGTATATGACATTTCTGATTGTACATATTCTAATTGTGTATTTGCTTCTTCTAATTTTTCTTGTGTTTCATTTTTTTGCTCATTTAATTCTTCTAGGTTATTCGTATTTGTATTAATTGTATTATTAGTAATGTTGCTATTTTCCTCTTGATTATTTACATTTTGTACATTATTGTCACTTGCAAAAGAATAAAATGAAATACTAAATAATAAAATAAAAGCAAGGAGAATACATAGTATTTTTTGTTTCACCATTATTTTCTCCCTCCTTTAATTTTTATAATATTTTATTGTTTACATAAAATATTATACTATATCATTCATTATAAATCAAGCTAGTTTTTAATAAATAATTAGCATTAAGTTGCTTAATTGTAACAACAAGGTCAAACGTTGCAATATATCTAGTTTAAACTGTATAAACTAAGCATTACCAAATAATCAAGTTAGACGGAACACTGACTAATCCACAAGTAAGTGGGTTAATTTCACACATATAATATGGTTGTGTTAATACTTCAAAATGTAAGTGTGGTCCAGAACCTACTCCGGTATTTCCACTTCTTGCAATTAATTGTCCTCTTGTCACATAATCTCCGGTCGAAACCGCACTACTACTTAAGTGTTGATATCTGGTATATAAGTCGTCTGCATGTTTAATTAATACAAATAAACCCCTTGCACTTGTTTGCATTACACTTAATACATATCCATCAGCTGATGCATAAACTGGTGTACCAATACTTACACCTAAATCAATTCCTCTATGATTGGTACTAGCTCCTGCCGCTGGTGAATTTCTTGGTCCAAAACATGATGTTACAATATTATATCCATAAGAATTTGATGAAAGTGGCCATCCTAGTGTTCCTTCAAAGCTTCCGTCATAAATATCGCCACTTGCTTGTTGTTGTTTTTTAATTTCCTCGTCAATTTCCTTTAATTCTTGTTCATATTCATCAATTTGCTCTTGTAATTCTTTTTCTTCTGCACTTAAATTAGCCACTTGTGTTTCTTTTGCATTTCTAGCAACTGTCAATTCTTGTTGTTTTGCCTCTGCTGATTTTTTTGCGTTATCTAATTCTGTTTTTTCTTCTTCTAATTCATTCTTGGCTTTTTCTACTTCTAGTCTCTTATTTTCTACTTCATCCATTTGTGCATTGTCTGCTTCTGTTAATTCTTGAATTCTAGATTCCATTGAAATATAGTCCCAAATGTTTTCAGAAGATAATAAAACATCTAAAAAGGTAATTTGTCCCTCTTCATAAATAGCAACTAATCTATCTTCTAATAATTGTTGCATTTCTTCAAATTCTTTTTGCAATTTTGTAATTTCTTTACTCTTTTCTTCAATATTATTCTCTAATTCTGCAATATTATCATTTAAAACAAGTAGTTCTGATTCATATTTTGCAATAGATTCTGTTAGGGATTCGATATCAGTAGAAATGCTGTCTATTTCTGCTGATACTTCATCTTGCCTATCTTCAGCTTCATCAATTTTGTCTTGTACCTCACTTTTTTGGTCTTGTAAACTAGCTGCAATAACGGGAGTTACCATACTAAACAGTAATACTCCTGTTAAAAATAAAGATATTATTTTTCTTTTCATCTGCAACTTTCTCCTTTTTATACTTTTAAATATTTTCTCATAGAAATTGCACTACCAATAGCACCAATTCCAATTCCTAAAATTAAATATACAATCATTAGTGTACCAAACATACTTTGAAAATCTAATAATGGTATTTCTATTCTTGCATCAATTAAAGCTTGCTCAATTTGTGTTGCTACTGCGTTATAACATCCACCTAAAATTAAAACAGAGATTAGAACAGAAATTAATCCAATAATCATACCTTCTACCATAAATGGCCATCTAATGAAACCATTGGTTGCACCTACATATTTCATAATAGAAATTTCTTTTCTTCTTGCATGAACTGTTAACTTAATTGTATTTGTAATAATAAAGATAGAGATAAAAATTAAGATAACAAGAATAATCATGGAAACAATTTTTACACCATCTGCTATTTTGATTAATGCTTCTATTGTATCTGATCTTACTTGTATACTTGATATGATATCTGATGATGCAGCAATTTGGCTTTGTACTTCTTCTGCCATTGTTAAATCCGTTAATGTAACAATATAGGATGCTTTAAATGGATTGTTTTCTCCTTCATAAGTAGCAAGTAAATCTCTTTTATCTTTGAACATGTTTTTCATTTGTTCTAATGCTTGTTCTTTTGTTTTAAAAGTAACTGTATTGACATAGTCTAAATTTCTAATTTGATTGCCTAATTCTGTAATTTGTGCTTCAGTTGCCTCATCATAAATAAAAACTTCCATACCTTGTTGTTGCTCAATGGATTGTGTAATATGGTTTACATTCTCTCCTACAATAAAGAAAATACCAAATACAAACATTGTTGCACACATAATAATTAAAGATGCAACTGTTGATTTTTTATTTTTAAATACATTTCTAAAACCTTCTCCTATTAAATAACCAAAAATACTATATCTCACTGTCATACCCACCTTTTTTATCATCTCTTATGATATTACCTTCTTCAATTTGGATAACTCTTTTTTTCATTCTGTCGACAATATCTTTTGCATGAGTTGCTACTACTACAGTAGTTCCTCTTGCATTAATATCATTTAAAAGGGTCATAATGTCCCACGCAGTTTCTGGGTCCAAATTTCCTGTAGGCTCGTCTGCTATTAGCATAGATGGGTTATTTACCAAAGCTCTTGCTAAAGCTACTCTTTGCTGTTCTCCTCCTGATAATTCATTTGGATACATTTTTGCTTTATTACTTAATCCTACTAGCGATAATACCATAGGTACTTGCCTTCTGATATGTCTAGGAGTTGATCTTACAATGTACATGGCATATGCTACATTGTCATATACTGTTCTATCTGGTAAAAGTCTAAAATCCTGAAATACAACTCCCATGCTTCTTCTTAAAAATGGAATTCTTTTTGGTTTTAGAAAAGTAGTATCTTTTCCATTGATAATAATATTGCCTTTTGTTGGTTCTTCTTCTTTTAATATTAATTTTATTAAAGTAGACTTTCCTGATCCAGAGCTTCCTACTAAAAATGCAAATTCCCCTTTATCAATTTTGAAATTAGCATTATGTACTGCTTCTGTACCAGTGTCATAAGTCTTGCTGACATTTCTAAATTCAATCATTTTATTGCTTCAATCCTTTCTTGCATTTATCAAATTGTGTTATGCTGAAAGTACATTTTTTCTTATTCTTCCTTATCATAACAATAAAAAACATTATTTGCAATAGTCTTTTCTACAAAAAAACAGAATAAATTTGCTTTTAAGTAGCATTTATTCTGTTTTTCGGCTAATTTCTTCATTTTTCAGAATTCACAAAAAATTCACAAATTTATGATTTTACGTTATTATAATTATTCACATTTTATATAAGCGGTAAGTGGTATATATGTCTTTTATTTACGTCCACCAACTGCGTAAGAAAGTGTATTTGAAATTTTATAACAAAAATTTCAAACACTTTCTAACTTGTCGGTCCCCACCTTAAGACTCCAATAAAAGATATATATACCATTTACCGCAAATTAATCATCAATTGCAAATTATAACTTCTAAATTATGGCTGGATTATAATATTAAATTAACTGTTTTTTCCTCAAAATCATACTCTATCTGTGCATCAAACAACTCTGTAAAATAGGAAATTTCTGAAATCCATGGAATACTGTTTCCCCTAATTTCATCATCTGTATAATATAAATTATATTTTCTATTATGATAATCAAAAGAAAATCTTAAGTCAGTATTATTACCTAAAATATGAAAAATATCACTATTTCCTAAAATAAATTTCTTTGCATCTACCTCATAAGTTTGTTTTTCTAAATTATAACTAGCTGTCAAATAACTAATCAATCCATATCCGCTTTCTTCAATATCTACTACTCTTTTTCCATTTGCATAAACATCTAAAATTCTAGGATACTTTACTTTTTCAATATCTTCTGTTGGCATCATACTAGTATCTTCTTTTGTATCTTTCAAATACCAATAATATTCATATTTTTCTTGGTAAATTCCGTTTTCGGCAGAAGGTATAGTAGCATATTCTACTGGACTTACATAATCTCCTATTTTTAAATAAGTAGCTACTGAAAAATCTTCTATTTTTTTCTCCATAAATTTTTGAATATCATATAAAGTTTTACTTGCCTGCTCTAATTGCTCGTAACTTTGAATCGGTAAATAAGAATACGTTTTTAATAATGAAAAATCCGAATAATATTGTGATGCTTTTTCACTTGTTGATATTTGTATATCTTGCAATAATGAATTGCTTTCCGCATAATAAAGTAATGCTCTTTGAGGGTAATCTGTTTCGAAATTACTATACATTTCTTTAGTAGCATTAAATTCTACTTTTGGTTCTTTTTTTGTTTTTAAAATATAGGTTCCATTACCATTTTCATCACAATCTGCTTCTACAATTTCAATGTCTTGATGATACATACTTTCTAGTTTTTTGACAAATTGTTCTTGATTTTGCAAAAATACCAGATAAATCTCATTATAGAAAAATGAAGCAACAATACAAAAGAAAATAATGATAATCACTGTAATAATAAGTATAACCGTACTTAGCATAACTGTGATTTTTTTAGATGCTTTTTCGGTTTTTTGCATTTTTTCATTATCTAACTGATTAATATATTCCATCATTTTCTTTTTTTCATTTATCATTTGCTTTCCCTCTTATTTCATATCTTCAATTTCACTTTTCTTGGTAATTCCATTATTCTGCAACATTATTTTCATTTTGTAATATATATTCTATATTTCCTTTATTTTATTGATAATTGCCTCATAACCAATTTTAAAATATTTGATTAATTGTTCTGCCTTTCCAGATTTTCCAAACCTATCTTGTATTCCCATTCTAATTACTTTTGTTGGATATTCTTCTGCTAAGACCTCACAAACACTGCTACCTAATCCTCCAATAATGCTATGGTCTTCTACCGTAATTAGTTTTTTGGTTTCTTTTGCACATTTTACAATCATCTCTCTATCAATTGGCTTAATGGTATGTACATCTACTACTCGAATATGAATATTTTCTTTTGCTAGCTCTTCTTGTGCTTTTAAAGCTTCTGACACAGTAACTCCAGTAGCAAATACAGTTGCATCTGTTCCTTCTCCTAATTGGATTGCTTTTCCAATTTCAAACTTTTGGTCTTGGTCATAGATAACTGGAGTTGCTACTCTTGCTAATCTCATATAAGTAGGTCCATTCATTTTAGCTATTTCTTGAGTAAGCCATTTTGTTTGTGTATCATCTGAAGGAGAAAATACCATCATATTAGGTAAAGTTCTCATTAAGCTTAAATCTTCTAACATTTGATGTGTTGCCCCATCTTCCCCTACCGTAATTCCCGCATGAGTTGCACATATTTTTACATTTAATTTTGGATAACAAATACTATTACGAATTTGGTCATATGCTCTACCTGCTGCAAATACTGCAAAAGTACTAGCATATGGTATTTTTCCAAAAGTGGAAAGTCCTGCTGCAATTCCCATTAAATTTTGTTCTGCAATTCCTACATTAATAAAACGATTTGGAAACTCTTTTGCAAAAAGATTTGTTTTGGTTGCACTAGATAAATCTGCATCTAATACTACAACATTTTCATTCTTTTTTCCTAGTTCTACTAAAGCTTCCCCATAGCTTTGTCTAGTTGCTATTTTTTGTTCACTATTCATTTATAACACCTTACTTTCTTATTTTTCATATTTGTTTCAATTGATATAAAATTGCTTGAACTTGCTGTTTTAACAATATATTTCTAATGGTTGTTATCTCCGCTCCAAAAAATTTAATTCCTTTAATTTAAGTTCATTCATTGCTTGCTCATATTGTTCTTTGTTTGGTGCTTTTCCATGCCAAGATGCTTGATTTTCCATAAAGGAAACTCCTTTTCCTTTCACAGTATTGGCAATGATGACACTTGGCATACCTTTTTGATGTCTTGCAATACTAAATGCTTCTATCAGTTGTTCTATATTGTGTCCATCTACTGAAATTACTTTAAACCCAAAACTTTCAAACTTTGCTCTAACATCTACTAGTCCTGCAACATCTTCTACTTTTCCGTCAATTTGTAAATGGTTGTAGTCTAAAATAACACAAAGATTATCTAGATGATTTTTACTTGCAGCCATAGCCGCTTCCCATATTTGCCCTTCTTCTATTTCTCCATCTCCTAGTAAACAATACACTCTGCAACCTGCACTATCCATTTTAGATGCAATTGCCATTCCTACAGCGTCAGATAACCCTTGTCCTAAAGAACCTGTTGTCATATCTACCCCTGGCACTTTATTCATATCAGGATGACCTTGCAAATTACTATCTATTTTACGAAAACCATCTAAGGCTTCTTTATCAAAATAGCCTTTCCTTGCAAGTGTGGCATACAATGCTGGGGAACAATGTCCTTTCGATAATACAAACCTATCTCTTTGAGGAGATTCTGGCTTTTTTGGGTCAATGTTCATTTGGTTAAAATATAGAACTGCTAAAATATCTGCACAGGAAAGTGAACCTCCTGGATGACCAGATTGTGCTTTATAAATTTGGTCTATAATTCCTATTCTAATGTCATTTGCTATTTTTTCTAATGCTTCTATTTTTGTAATTTTCATGTTTTTTCCTCCTTTTTAGAGTTTTAAATTTATTCTTTATTACTGTAGAGTTTTATACTATTTTTATAACATAAGTAAATATAAAATACAATATATAGAAAAGAAGTTGCTAAAAAACAACTTCTTCATACTATCTGTATGGAGTCACTTTCTTCTGCGACTGTTAGTAAGTTTTCTATTTTTCCTTGATGAGATTCTTCTTCTACTGGAAATTCTTCAAATGTTTTTTGTATTTCTTCTACTTTTCCACATTGATAAGCAAACTTTAAAAAGTCACTTAACCCATCAGATTTCATATGTTCTCCCGCCTTATCTTTTATACTGATAAATTAATTTTAACACATTGTTTTATAAGATGCAATTTTCTTTTTCAAATTTCCTTATTTTGTTCCAAAAATTCTATCCCCTGCATCCCCTAATCCTGGTACAATATATTTAGTTTCATTTAAATATTCATCTATATGAGCACAATATACCTGTACATCTGGATGTTCTTTCTCTACTCTTTGGATTCCTTCTGGTGCCCCAATAATAGATAAAAATTTTATCTTTTTTACTCCTTTTGCTTTTAATAATTCAATTGCATCAACTGCTGAACCTCCTGTTGCAAGCATTGGGTCTAAAATGATAACTTCTCTTTTTTCGATGTCTTTTGGTACTTTAAAATAATAATTCACTGGCTCAAACGTTGTTTCATTACGATACATTCCAATATGACCTATTTTGGCATTTGGTACCACATTAATCACACCATCTAGCATTCCTGTTCCTGCTCTTAAAATTGGTACAAATGCATACCTATCTTCATTTAATTTTTTGGTTTTCATTTTAGTTAATGGGGTTTCTATTTCCACATCATCTAATTTAGCATTTTTCATGGCCTCATAGCATAAAAACATTGCTATTTCACTGATTAATTCTCGAAATTCCTTCGTACCTGTTTTTTTGTCTCTTAAAATAGCTAATTTATGCTCTATTAAAGGATGATTTAATTCTATTGTTTTCATTTTTAATTTTCCCTTCTTTCTTTCGGTTTTCAATTGGTGGAAAAGTTATATTTTCCAACCAATTCTTTGTTCAAACTCTCTATATTTCAAAAGTACAGACCGCGTAAGCTACCAAAGAGGTAGCTTTGCCACGTATTTATTAAAAACCATTATTTAATAACTATACTTTCAATTTTTCTTTTCCTTTGTTCTTTCCTTCTTTTGGCTTGTCCTCTGCACTTTTTTCTTTTTGTTTGGTTTTAGTATCTTTTTCTTTTGATTTTTTATCTTTATTTAATTTATCTTCTCTATTTTTCAACTCTTTTTGACTTTTCTTTTCGTCTTTTTTCTCTTGTTTTTGTTTCTTTTTTAGTGCCTTTTTTTGTTCTTCTGCTTTTAATTCTTCTTCTGTTTTATTAGCTGGAATAAATAAGTTTAATAAAATTCCAACTACTGCTGCTAAACTCATTCCAGAAATAGTGAGTGATAAATCTCCATTTACAATTGATATTGCAGCTCCTCCCAAACCAAGTACTAACATACTTGAAGCAACCACTACATTTTTAGGATCTTCAAAGTCTAATTGATTTTGAATTAATACTTTTAAACCATTGACAGCAATAAATCCATAAAGAAGTAAAGAAACTCCTCCTAATACAGGGTCTGGTATACTAGAAACAATTGCTGTAAATTTTCCTAAGAATGCTAAACCAATTGCTATAATTGCTGCTAAACCAATTACCCATACTGAAGCTACTTTTGTCATACCCACTACAGAAGTATTTTCTCCATAAGTAGTATTAGCAGGTCCTCCTAAAGCACCAGCTACAAAAGTGGCAATACCATCTCCTAATAAGGTTCTATCTAATCCAGGATTGGTTAATAAATCTTTTTTAATAATTGCACTTAATGCTGTATGATCACCAATATGTTCTGCCATAGTTACTAATGCAATTGGTGCAATTGTTAAAATTGCTGCAAAACTTGGTACATAGTCTTTAAATGGTATGATAAATTCTGGCATACTGAAAAATCCTGCTTCTCCAATTGGAGCAAAATCTACCATCCCCAAACAAATGGATACAATGTACCCTGTTACAATTCCTACTAAAAATGGAATGATTTTTAAAAATCCTTTTGCTTTTGTCATGACAATTGCTGTTACTAAAAACGATACTAATGCTACTACAATACCTTTCCAGTCTAGCTGGGTTCCAGTTGATAGTCCAATTTGTGAAATAGCATTTGGTGCTAGACCTAAACCGATAATCATAATCATAGGACCAATTACAACAGGTGGTAATAATTTGTGAATCCATCCTTTGCCTGCAATTTTGATAATAATTGCAACAACTACATAGATAAGACCAACTACCATTGTTCCTGTCATTGCACCAGCCACACCACCTTTTAAGTACGCTGCTGCTAGTGGTGCGATAAAGGCAAAAGAACTTCCTAAATAAACTGGTGATTTGCCTTTCGTGCATAAAATATAAATTAAGGTACCAATTCCAGAAGTTGCTAATGCTACCGGTATCGTGAGTACTGTTTCTCCTGCTGTTGAATTCACTAATATTGGTACTAAAATTGTAGCACCAAACATAGCAAATACGTGTTGAATTGCTAAGACAATCCATTTGCCAATTGTTGGCTTTTCGTTTACGTCTAAAACCATTTTGCTCTCTTGCATATAAAAAATCCTCCTTTATTTAAAATATTTTAGGTTACAAAAAAACACTAATAAAAATTATTAGTGTTTGAATTGTTAATAATATATGAATAAATGCAAATAGAAAAAAATGAATAAAATAGCAATTATAATGATTGCTTTTAGTCTTGTTACTTTCATTTTTCTACTTAAAAATTTTGTCATTTTTTGCACCCTAGAACATATTACTATAGTTTTTGTAAAAAGGCAATAGAAATTTGAAATTTTTTGCTTTTTGTTTTCGCCATAATTTGACAAGTACTTTTTTTCATTATTATTTCATATAAATTACTATGGAATGTATTAAGTTTAAATATATTTTAAAAACTAGGCGTTGAATCTATGCCATGGTGAAAGGAATGATAGTAAATATGAAAAATATAAAATTGGCAATTGTTGGTGCTACTGGGCTAGTTGGTCAAACCATATTAAAAGTTTTAGAGGAAAAAGCATTACCTATGACAGAATATGCCTTTTTCGCATCTTCTCGCTCTAAAGGAAAAACCATTTCTCTTTTAGGGAAAAAATATCTAGTACAAGAGTTAACAGAAAATTCTTTTGATACTGGGTTTGACTTTGCTATTTTCTCTGCTGGTAGCAATATTGCTAGGCATTTTGCACCTATTGCAGTTTCAAAAGGTTGCACAGTTATTGATAATAGCAGTTGTTTTCGAATGGAAGATGGTGTACCATTAATTGTTCCAGAAGTAAATAGCGAAGAAATTAAAAATCATCATGGTATTATTGCTAACCCTAATTGTTCTACAATTCAAGCAGTAGTTGCATTAAAACCATTAGATGATAACTATGGAATCAAAAGAATTGTATATGCTACTTATCAAGCTGTTTCTGGAAGTGGATATAAAGGTGTTATGGATTTGCAAAGTGGAATTTATCATTATGATAATGCTAAAAGCATTTTAGAAAATCAAAGTAGAGATTATGGTTTGCAAAAGTTTCCTGTTCCTATTTTTAGTAATTGTTTACCACATATCGACATCTTTTTAGAAAATGGGTATACCAAAGAAGAAGAAAAAATGATAAATGAAACTAGAAAAATTTTAAAAAAACCGAATTTAAAAATTACTGCTACTACAGTAAGAGTTCCAGTTTTCAATTGTCATAGTGAAGCAATTAATATAGAATTTGAAAAAGATTTTGATTTAATGGAATTAAAAAACACCTTAAGAACTTCTCCGGGAATTATTGTCAAGGATGAACCAAACTTTGGTATTTATCCTACTATGTTAGATGCTAATAATCAAGATAAGGTTTTTGTTGGAAGAATCCGCAGAGATTTTAGTGTTCCATATGGGGTGAATTTATGGGTTGTTGCTGATAATCTAAGAAAAGGTGCTGCTAGTAACGCGGTTCAGATTTTGGAAAAGTTAATTATGAATTAAAATATTTTTTTAGTTCCACATAAAAATTTTCTCTTGTTCCTATTAGGATAATAACAACTGTCATTTTTTCTGAATAAATTTTATAAGATATTTCATAATTTGTTTTGTTGTAAAATACATCAAATCCATATATAGTACTTAAATCTCCTTTTTTCAGTTTTCCTATATATGGATTTTCTTCTATTTTGTAAATTGCCATTTTTAATTTTTCTTTTAAATTTTTATCTTTTAATTTCTTTATATATTTTTCAGCTCTTGGCAGAAACTTTATTTTGTACATTATTCTTCCTCCTTAAATACGTCTTCTATACTAGAATATGGTGCATCATCTTCTGCCACTTTATTTGCTTCTTCTTCTACTTCATTGATTGCCTTTTTTATTTTACTTTTTCTTTTCTTAAATTCTTCTAATAATTTTTTCCCTTCATATCCCTCTTGAATTAAATCCTCTAAAATCAGATCTGCAAAATTGTCTTTTGAAGTATCAATGACCGGTCTAATAATAATAGAATTATCTTTCAAAATGCATTCTACTTCATTTTCTATTTTTAATGCTTTGTAATATTCTAAAGGAATAGTAATTTGCCTTTTATTTGAAACTGATATTCTTTTTGGCTTCATGTTCTTTCTCTCCATTTCAATCACTTTCATTTTATCTCTCCTTTTATTATATTCATTTTTTTCATTTTTATTCTTTGTTTCATTGTAACAAAGAAACAAAGAATAGTCAACTATATTTTTGTTGAATTTTCTGATTTTTTGTGATAGAATAATGACCTGAAAATCTAACAAAAAGGAGGTATGATATGTTAGAATTAAAAAACATCTCTTTTTTTAGAGATAATAAACAAATATTAAATGATATTAATTTAAAGATAGATAATAGCAAGTTAGTTGCTATTACTGGGCCAAATGGTTCTGGTAAGTCTACACTTGCTAAAATTATTATGGGTATTTTAAAACCTGACTCACGGTAATATTTTATTTGATGGAAAAGATATTACCAAAATGGGTATTACAGAAAGAGCAAAATTAGGAATTGGATTTGCCTTTCAACAACCAGTTAAATTTAAAGGATTAACTGTAAAGGATTTAATTGAACTTTCTGCCGGAAACCAGATTAAACTTTATGAAGCATGTAACTATTTATCTGATGTAGGCTTATGTGCAAAAGATTATTTAAATAGAGAGATTAGTTCTTCTCTTTCTGGTGGAGAATTAAAACGTATTGAAATTGCAATGCTTGCTGCTAAAAAATCTAAATTAACAGTTTTTGATGAACCAGAAGCTGGAATTGATTTATGGAGCTTTAATAATTTAATTAGTGTATTTGAAAAAATGCACAATGAAATTCAAAATGCTTCTATTGTCATTATTTCACACCAAGAAAGAATTTTAAATATTGCTGATGAAATTGTACTTTTAACAGATGGAAAAGTACAAGCAGTTGGACAAAAAAAGGATATTCTTCCCCTACTTTTAAATGATACTACAAAGCCATGTAAGGTAATGGTTGAGAAAGGAGGAAATGCAAATGAGTAATGAAATCGAAAACAAGTTAGATGCTATTGAAAAAAACTTATTAAAAGCTGTTGCAGATATTGAAAAAACACCATTTGGTGCTTATAACATTCGTGAAAATGGAAAAGGAATTTCTAGAAATACCACTGCTAACATTGATATTGTTACTAAAGAGGACAAGCCTGGTATTGATATTATTGTCAAACCAAATACGAAAAATGAAAGTGTACACATTCCTGTTATTTTAACACAAGGGGGATTTACTGATTTAGTATATAACGATTTTTATATTGGTGAAAATGCTGATGTTGTGATTATTGCAGGTTGTGGTATTCACAATAGTACCTGTAAAACCTCTCAGCATGATGGAATTCATACTTTTCATTTAGCCAAAGGCGCAAAAGTGAAATACATTGAAAAGCATTATGGTGAAGGCGAAGGTACTGGTGGAAAAATTTTAAATCCTCAAACAATCCTTTATTTAGATGATGATTCTAGTTTAGAAATGGAGAGTGTTCAAATAAAAGGGGTTACCTCTACTATTCGTGAAACAAAAGGAGAAATTGGTAATAATGCTAATCTTGTGATTACAGAACGTATGATGACTACTAGTAACCAAACTGCCCAAAGTATTTTTAATATTAATTTAAATGGTGAAAATTCTAGTGTTCATATTGCTTCTCGTTCTATTGCGCAAGATAATTCTGTACAAGAATTTATTTCTGATGTGAATGGAAACAATAAATGTTTTGGTCATGTAGAATGTGATGCTATTATTATGGGACATGGAAAGGTAATTTCTACCCCTAAAATTGTAGCCAACCATATTGATGCTAGCTTAATTCATGAAGCAGCCATTGGAAAAATCGCTGGTGAGCAGTTAATTAAATTAATGACTCTTGGACTTACTGAACAAGAAGCAGAAGAGCAAATTATTAATGGGTTCTTGAAATAAAGAAACTTTTCTTAAATTATAATTATTACCCAAGCATTAGAATTGTCTTTTTCGATTTTTAAAACCTTTCCCCTTTTGGACATCTGTAACTCGGCATAAATGCCTCGAACAGCTGTCACAATGGTCACCCACGCAAGGCTTAAAAATCTCAAAAGACAATTCTAATACTTTCATACAATAAATTTAAGACAATTTCTTACCCAAACTGATACTAAAAACATTTTCTTTAGTACCGCATATAATAAATTAAAGTAAAATTCAAAAGGAGGTAAAATTTTGAAAAAAACTTTATTTATTGGATGCGGTACTGCTTTAGTGACTCCCTTTACCAAAGATGGTGTGAATTATGATACTTTAAGAGAACTGTTAGAATTTCAAATTGCACAAAGTACTGATGCAATTATTATTTGTGGTACTACTGGTGAATCTTCCACTATGTCATTAGAAGAAAAAAAGCAAGTAATTAGGTTTACTGTAGATACTGTACATAAAAGAGTGCCTGTGATTGCCGGAACTGGTGGTAATTGTACTAAATCTGTGATTGAATTATCTCAATATGCCCAAGAAGTTGGTGTGGATGGATTATTATTGGTGACTCCTTACTATAATAAAACTACACAAGCTGGTTTAATAGCTCATTATCAAGAAATTGCTCACTCTGTCACGCTCCCTATTATTTTATACAACGTGCCTAGCAGAACTGGTGTGAACATTGAGCCTAAAACCTGTTTAGAACTTTCTAAAATTTCTAATATTATAGCAATTAAAGAAGCAAGTGGAAATATTTCGCAAGTTGCTAAAATAGCACAGTTATGTGGAGATAACTTATGGATTTATTCTGGAAATGATGATCAAGTCCTTCCTATTTTATCTTTGGGCGGAATTGGTGTTATTTCTGTCTTATCCAATATCATGCCGAAGTTTGTTCATAATATGGTATATGATTATTTGAGTGGTAATCATACACTAGCCAAAGATTCCCAAATTAAATCCATACCGCTTATCGACTGCTTGTTCAGTGAGGTAAATCCAATTCCAGTGAAATATGCCTTACAATTAATGAATTATGATGTAGGCGAACCTCGTCCTCCTCTCATTTCAATGAGTTTAGCGGGTAAGGAAAAATTAAAATACGAAATGCAAAAGCAAAAAATTCTTTAGGTTTTATTAATTTTTTATGAATGTAATGCTATATACATTAAAATATGTTATAATTATATATAATATTGAAAAAGGGGAGTTTCAATAAATATGTCGAAAAATATTACAAAAGAGGTTTCTTCTAAAGATACTGATATTTCAACTGATTATTTTAGAAATAATATTATTAATAAAAAAGCAATTGATAAAAATTCTTCTTACGATGAATTTTTAACTATTATTCATGATTTAAGAAAAAACTTGACAGTGCAAGAAATGAAAAGATTTAATCAACATGCTGGTACTTCCTGCTATGAACACTGTTTACAAGTTGCATATATTACTTATATCATATGCAAAAAACTACATTTAGATTATGTTTCTGCAACTCGTGGTGCAATGCTTCATGATTTATTTTTATACGATTGGCATCATTATGAAAGAACAGACAAAACTTGGTGTGGGCAACATGCTTTTAAACATCCTAAAATTGCCCTAAAAAATGCAAAAGAAATTTTTGAATTAAATGAAATTGAACAAGATGTTATTTTAAATCACATGTGGCCAGTAACTATTACTCCACCACATTATAAAGAAACATATATTGTAACATTTGCAGATAAAATTAGTGCTTGCAATGAAACATTTACTTATTTTAGGAATGTGTTGCATAGTAAAAAAGCTTATAAATATGCTTATGTTTTCTTAAGTTTAATTATTTTTAGAATAGTCTAATATTATATAGCATACAATAATAAAGATAGAGATTACCTCTATCTTTTCTTTTTATTAAAAATAGTTTTTACATATGTACAATAATGTTATATAAATACAATCTAAAATATAACTTTATTAAATGAAAAAATCCAATTGTAAAACTTTTATTCAAAAAGGGAGTGATGGAAGAATGATAAAAGTTTTAATTAATGGCATTAATGGAAAAATGGGTAGCGAAGTTGCTAAATTAGTAAAAAATAATCCTTCTATGCACTTATTAGGAGGTCTTGATAGACATATTCTTCATAATTTACCTTACAAAGTATTTAATGATTTTGATGATATTTTTGAAAAACCTGATGTAATTATTGATTTTTCCACT
>CALXQF010000011.1 GCA_944390505.1 uncultured Clostridia bacterium
TTTTGTAACAGCTTTAGAAGATGATGATGAATTAGGATTTAGAATTGAAAACTTTAAAATAGCTCCAGGAGGAGATTACTTACAAGCAACTTTCTTAGTTAGAAATGTAAGGATTAAAATAGAAAATGTAAGTAGTGGTACTACTACAACCAGTACAACAACAGATACTACTGCTCAAACACAATCAAATCAAACAAATACACAAACCACAACTCAAACTGATACAACAAATACACAACAATAATAAATGATAAAGGAGTGTAAAATGGTTAAATCAATTATCAAGGAAATATTTATTATGTTATTATTATGTGTAGCTATTGTTTTAGTGTTAGGAGTAATCTTTTATGATTACATTCCAGCTAATAAAGCAGTACCAAATAAATTAGCTACTTATACAACACCAGAAAATATTCAAGAAGAAATAGATGAGGAAATTACAGAAATGAATAAGGTAGAAGTATCTTATGAAATTACAGGTGCTGACCTTAGCTTATATAAACAAACAAATAGTTATACAACAGGAAAACAGGATCCATTTTCGGCAAGTACTGATGTAGATAATGTAAATGGTGAGGAACCTAACGGAGGCAATACAAATACGAATACAAACACAGGTGCTTCAACCAATACGGATCCAAATTCAACAGGAACATTCTTTAATGATCAGGGTCTTAAATAATTCTAGGTTATATTTATTTATATAAATATATACAAAATAATCTAAAGAGAAAGGAGTAATTATCATGAAAAGAACAAATGGACAAGGTGGTATTACCTTAATTGCATTAGTAGTAACCATTGTTGTATTATTAATCTTAGCTGGTATTACAATTACTTATGTTCTAGCTGATGATGGACTTTTTGGTAAAGCACAAGGAGCTGCTGAAGCTCAAGAAAAAGGTACTATTAGTGACTATGCAACAGTTGCAACATCTGATGCAGCAGCAAGCTGGTATACTTCAACTGATACAAGCGCAATCGTTGCACTTGATCTTGTAAAAGCTAATTTTCCAACAGGTGCATATACAGTAGCTAATGGTGACACACCAGTTTCTATTGCAGATGGAAAATTAAGTGGACAAGTTAAAGTAACTGTTACAAAGACATCTAATGTATATACTGTAGACTTTTCACAAAGTCCTTTTACTGTTACAGCAGATGAAGCAGGTGACTAAAATTTAGTTTTATAACTAAAAATAATAAAAACTTTGATATCAAAGGCATATGCATAAGTTAGTGTATATGCCTAAAATTTTATAAAGGCAAAAGAAAAATGGTAGATGTAATATTATATATAGTCATTTTTATGATAGGAACTTTATTTGGTAGCTTTTTTACATTAGCAGTTTATCGTATTCCACTTGGTAAAGATATTACACATGAACGTTCCTATTGTCCAAATTGTAATCATAAATTATCCTTTTTTGATATGATACCTATTTTAAGTTATCTATTTTTAAAAGGAAAGTGTAGATATTGTAAACAAAAAATTAGACCAAGATATCTCTTATTAGAATTGTTATCTGGATTAGTTTTTGTTTTATTTGCCATGTCTTTAAAATTAAGTTTATTAGGTAGTAATATGAGTACTATCGTTTATTTTGTGTTTGGCTTATTTTATATGGCTACATTATTTATTATTGCAGGAATTGATAATGAAAATATAAAAGTAGAAAAGTCAGTACTATTATTTGGATATATTGTAGAAACATTGTATATAATTTATTTATATATAGTAGAAAAAGACCCTAATGTATATAAATATGTTATATATTTGGCAATTATATGCATATTAAATGTAGTCGATATTGCTATTTTAAGAAAAAAAGTAAACAATAGCTATCCGATTGAAATATTGTTACTATGTATGCTAATGCTTACTTTTACATATGAAACAGTAACAATTTTGTCTATTACATTTACTTTATTGGTTATTGCATTCCAATTAATAGGAAAAAGAATTTTTCATAAAAGAACTAAAACAGTAAAAACAGAAAAAAAACCAGAAACAAAAATACCGATTGGTTGTTATTTATGCATTGCAAATATTATTTGTCTATTAGTGACTAACACATATATTTTTTGGCAAATATAAAGGTTTATAGGTCATCCTTCTGTAAAAACCTAAATATATATGATAAGGAAAAGAAAATGGTAACAAAACAGAAAAAATGCAAAAAATATTTAAAATCTAATCAAGGTTTTACCATGCAGGATTTAGCAATTGCTATTATTATTTTATTTTTATTTGTAGGTACAATAGGTGGAATTTATTTAACAATTTATCAGGTACAAGCAGACACAAAAATAGATTCTATAGCAACTCTTTATACTGTTCAAATTATGGAATATATTGATAAAGTTAGTTATGATGATGTAATAAATGGAATGGAAGACACTGTTAGACAAGAGTTTGGAATACCAGAAAGCTTTGGTATTTTAATAGATGTTTCTAGTTATTTACCAACAGAAAATAGTCAAGATTTAGTAAAACAAGTGAAATTGACTCTTACGTATCATTTTGGAAACGATGATAGAACAATTAATATAGAAAAATTAAAGATTAAAGAGTTATAGGGAGGAAAGATGAAATCAGAAAATGGTATTACCTTAACTTCATTAGTAATTTATATTGTAGTTGCAACTATTGTAATTGGCACTATGGCAATTGTAAGTTCATTTTTCTTTTCTAATATGAACTTAATAAGAGACCAAGACCAATATGCTGTAGAGTTTAATAAATTTAATATGTTTTTTATTAATGATGTAAAAAGTAATAAAACTGCACAAATACAAGCAAATCAAATTATTTTTGAAGATGGTACTACTTATCAATATTCTGCTGAAAACAAGTCAATTTATCGTAATAATGTAGAAGTTGCAAAACAAGTAGAATCATTAAACTTTACAACTGAGAATTATCAAGTTGAAAACACTACAAAAATATTAATTAATGTGGAAATGAGTATAGGAGAAAGAGAAAATTTTAATAAAACTGTGCAGTATGTATTAAAATATTGGTAAATACTTGAAAATGTCATATTTTGTATTGATTTTGATTTTTTTGTAGTATAATAAAAATAGGACAAAAGAAGATAAAGAAAGGAGAATAACAGATGGAAAAAAGACAACCAATAGGAATAGAACTTGTGAAACGAGGAATTGTAACTGAAGTTGATATTGAAAAAGCATTAGATTATCAAAAGAGTCATCCAAGTAAAAAAATAGGAGATATTATTGATATTTTAGGCCTATGTGATTCACATATATTAATAGGAACTATTGGAGAAATTTTAGATGAAAAAGCAATCTACTTATTGGACAATGATATTAGAATTAATCCTTTAGATTATATTTCATTGGATTTAATGAAACAAAATAAAGCAATTCCTTTCGAAATTGTAGCTGGAAAAATAAAAGTATGTTTTGCAGATACATCCAATAAAAAATCTGTAGATGTAGTGAGACTTTTATTATTAAATAAAAGGTTAGTAATGGAAAAATATATTACTTTTGAAAGTAATATAGAAAAAATCTTAGACTCTTTAGAGGGAGCAGTGTCAGAAAATATTAATACAAATGCTGATATTTCAGGATTGGTAGATAGTATTATCAAAACAGCAATGGACAAAAGGGCTAGTGATGTTCACATTGAACCTTTAGAAGATAAGGTGAGAGTCAGATATAGAATTGATGGAAGATTAATTACAGCTGCACAAATAGAAAAGGATAAACAATCACAATTAATAGGTAGGTTAAAAGCAATTTCTAATATGCATCAAGAAAAACAAGAAGCACAAGATGGTAGAATATTAGCTTATCCAGATTACAATATTCGTGTATCTTCGCAAAAAAATGTGTATGGTGAAAAATTTGTATTAAGATTATTAAAAAAGAATGAGGATATCCGTGAAATTTTTGACTTAGGTTTTCCGGCAGATGAAGAACTAGTGAAAAAAAGTTTTAATAAAAGGAACAGTATTACAGTAGTTGCTGCACCAACTGGTGAAGGTAAAACAACTACATTATATAGTATTATTGATTATTTAAATAATCCTCATATTAATATTACAACAATTGAAGATCCAGTAGAAATTAGAATTAACGGATTAAATCAAATAGAAATAGATGCTAAAACTCCTTTTTCAGGAGCGTTAAGAACTGTATTAAGACAAGATCCAGACATTATTTTAGTAGGAGAAATTCGTGATAAAGAAACAGCAGAAATTGCAATGCAAGCAGGACAAACTGGACATTATGTATTATCTACTATTCATACTATTGATAGTATTGAAGTTATCACAAGGTTGAGAAAAATGGGAATTTCTAACTATGATATTTCTAGTATTTTAGCAACTTCTGTGTCACAAAGATTAGTAAGAAGAATTTGTAAGCATTGTGCACAAGAAAGAGATTTTACAGAAGAAGAGATTAAGATGATTCAAAAAATAGGGGAAAAGTATCATGTGGAATTTGATTTAACGGGTAAAAAAACTTATGATGCAGTAGGATGTAAACATTGTAATCAAAGTGGATATTATGATAGAATCGGTATTTTTGAAATTTTAAATATTGATGAAGAGGTAAGAGAATTAATTGCCAATGATGCATCTAGTATTGAAATTAGAAAAAAAGCTTTAGAAACTGGATATAAACCTCTAGTAGTAGATGGTATACAAAAAGTAATTAATGGAATTACCACATTGGAGGAAATTAATAATAAATTGATTATTTACTAATCAAAACATAGGAGGAAAATCATGATTGATATAGAAAGAGTGCTAAATGAGGCAATCCAAAAAGATGCGTCAGATGTTCATTTAATCGCAGGGATAAAACCAAGCTTGAGAATTAGAAGAGATTTAATTGATGTAGAAAATACAGATATCTTAACAGAAGAAGATATGTTAGAAATATATGACTATTTTGTAAGAGGCAATATAGAAAAAGATGAAGTATTTAAAAAGACGAAAAGACTAGATTCTTCTTTTGAATTTGGAGATATTAGACTAAGGGTAAATATTTCTATGGCTGATGAAATACCGGTAGTTGTATTAAGGCTTATTAAAAATGAATTACCAAAATATGAAGATTTGGGAGTACCAGATATTGTAAGAAGGATGATGAGTCAGCCACAAGGTTTGATTTTACTAAGTGGTAAGACAAATTCTGGTAAAACGACTACATTAAATGCTTTAATTAACGAAATTAATGAAAATCAAAATAAGAAAATATTGACGTTAGAAAGTCCGGTAGAATATAAACATACTTGTAAAAAGTCCATTATCATTCAAAAAGAGGTAGGAGTCGGAAGAGACTGCCTAAATTATAGTGATGGTGTAAAAAACTCTTTAAGGGAAGACTGCGATATCTTAATTATAGGAGAGATTCGTGATAAAGAAACCATGGAAGCTGCTATAGAAACAGCAGAAGCAGGACATTTAGTTATAGGAACACTACATACCAAATCTTGTGCTGAAACAATCGATAGAATGATTAACTTTTATGATATTAGAGATCAACAAACAGTAAAATATTTAATAGCTTCTTTGCTAAAATTAGTTGTATCTCAAAGATTATTAAAAGGAAAGGATGGTTCTTTAGTTTTAGTACCAGAAGTAATGGTAGTAGATAATATTGTAGCAGGAATGATAAGAAAAGAAAAATTTAGTATTTCAGAAGTAGAAGATGCTATTCAAAGCAGTGCAGATAAAGGAAGCATTGGATTAATCAATTCTTTAGCGGAATTATTTGTAGATGACAAGATCACATTAGAACAAGCAAAGGCGCAAATAGAAGAAAAAAATATTGAAGTATTAAATAGAACAATTATGCAATTAAAAATCAAAAGAGATAATGAAAGAAAGGCAAAACAAAATAATAATATATAATTTTTAGCATCTAAATAAAAGGAGGAAAAACCAGTGCCAGAATATGTCTATAGAGCAGTTACAAAACAGGGGCAAATTGTGAGAAACAAAGTAGAAGAAGTTAGTAAAAATACTCTAGTAAAAAAATTAAAGCATAATGATTTACTTCCTATAGAAGTAGTACAAGTTAGTTATAGAAGTAGACAAGGCAAAGTAAATAAAAAGAATATCATCGATATTGATGATATTATGAAAACAGCTAACTCAGCTAGTATTTTTCAAGGAAAAGCCTCTGGAGCTAGACCAAGTACAAAAGAAAAAATTAATTTAGTATTATCAGCAGGACAAAAAATTACCACAAGGGATATTGTGATTTTTACCCAAAATTTTTATTTATTAAAAAAGGCAAATTTTAATAATATACATGCATTAAGTACTATCATTAATAGTACAGATAATATCTCTTTTAGAGGAATATTAGAAGATATTTTAGCTGGTGTAGAAGCTGGTGAATATATGTATACCACAATGGAGTATTACTCTAATGTTTTCCCATATATTTATATTAATATGATTAAAGTAGGTGAGTTATCTGGTTCTTTAACAACAGCTTTGTCACAAGCAGTAAAATATTTGGATGATACAACCACAAGAACCAAAAAAATTAAAGGGATTTTGATTCCTAATATTGTGCAGTTTATAGCTATTTTAGTATTATTAATTATAGGTACTTTATTTATTCTACCAGCAATAGAAGATGTATTTGCACAATTAGGAAGTAGTGCAAAACTTCCTGATATTACACTATGGTTTATGGACTTTTTGGATAATTTAAAAGTATATTGGTATATTCCAGTAGGAGCAATAGCAATTATTGTTGCATTAATTGTAGGTTATATTAATACTCCAAAGGGAAAATATAATTGGCACTACTTTAAATATAAGGCACCAATTTTTGGTAGGCTAATTTGGGGAATTGATTTTTCTAGATTAATGAGAGCGATGCTTTTAAATATCCAAAATGGAATGAGAATTCAAGAAGCATTAGAAGTAAGTAAATCGGTTGCAAAAAACTATGTAATGCTTTCTATTGTAGAAACTTCTATTAACAATATTTTAATTGGTGGATCATGGATTGAGCCATTTGAAAATTCAGGTTTATGTACTTCTATGGAAATAGAAATGTTAAAGATAGGTATGCAAACAGACCTTGGAGAAATGATGGAAAAATTATTAGACTACATGGATATGGATATTAATAATAGTTTACAAAAGATTATGAAAGTATTACCAGAGATATCTTACTTATTCGTTGGAATTCTATTAATTTTCTTAGTAGTTGTAGTATTGGTACCATGTATTCAATTGTATATGGGTAACTGGTTAATTGATGCTATGGAAGTGTAGTATGAAAATAGGAATTGATTTAGGCGGAAGCCATATTGGAATTGGAGTAATTGATAAAGAAGGAAAAGTAGTAGAAAAGCAAGAAACAGATTTAAATACAGCAATTATTTCCAATATTCCACAATTTATTCAAGAATATGTGCTAAAAACGATTGCAAATATAGTAGATAAATATTCTATAGATTTCATTGGAATTGCAAGTCCTGGAACTCCCAAAGAGGGAAAAATTACAACACTTGTTAATTTAGGAATTCAAGAATTAGATATAACAGAAATGATAAAACAATATTATGATTTACCAATACAAGTAAGAAATGATGCAAAATGTGCAGGAATTGCAGAAAAGACATTTGGAAGTTTAAAAAAGTATCAAGATGCAGTTTTTCTTTGCTTAGGAAGTGGAATTGGTGGAAGTGCTTTTCTAAGTGAAAAAGAATTAAAGCCAATGCGAAATCCAGGATTAGAGATTGGACATATGGTAATTAATAAAGATGGTAGACTTTGTAATTGTGGAAAAAGAGGTTGTTTTGAGACTTATTGTTCCATGAAAAGACTAAAAAATGAATTGATGGAAGAAATGGATTTGGACAAAACAATTTCATCACAAGAGTTACTAAAGCAACTAGAAGAAAGAAAAAAAGAGTCTACTGTTGCAAAGATCTTAGAAGAGTATATTGAAAACTTAATAGTAGGTTTATCAAATGTAATTGATATATTTGAACCTCAAGCAATTTGCTTAGGTGGAGGATTTGTCTATTTTGAAAAGGTGTTATATGAAATGCTAGTAGAAAATTACTATGCAAAAAGATATGTTTTTAATAAACAAACTATGCCAGATTTAAAATTAGCAGCATTAGGAAATGATGCAGGAATGATAGGAGCAACCATAAAAGAATAAAACTTGCAATATCAGTCTATATTGAGTAGAATGATATTGCAAGTTTATTTTTTTGTTTTGCATTATAAAAAATAATGTATAACATTTTTTAAAAAAACAAAACTTTTTAATTATAAAAATCGTCTAATAAATGGTTGAAAAATTTCTCATCATTTTAGATGAAATGGCATCAAATTTAGGGGGAAATTGCAGTGGAGAACAGAAAGAAACAAAAAGAGGAAAAAATAAAAAAATTAGTTAACTATATTCACCAAAACCAAGAAAAATGGTATCGACTTGCTTATAGTTATGCAAAAGAGCAGGAAATGGCATTAGACATTGTACAAGAAGCAATAACAAAAGCTATTTCTAAGATAGATACATTAAAGCAAATAGAATACATGCAGACATGGTTTTATCGTATTTTAGTTAATACAGCAATTGATGAAATAAAAAAAAGAAAAAAGCAACAAGAATTAATACCAGATGACTATTCTTTAGACGTAACAAATGAAGAATGGATAACAGGACTAGAATTATACCAAAAAGTTGACACATTACCACCAAAGCTAAAGACAATTATTATTTTACGTTTTTTTGAAGACAAAAAGTTATCAGAAATTGCTCAAATTACAAGCACGAACGAAAACACAGTAAAAACTAGATTATATAAGGCATTACAAAAATTAAAAATTCAAATTCAGGAGGAAGAATATGAATAATGATTTTAAAAAAGCAAAACAGATTTATGATTCGGTCAAAATACCCAGTCAGTTATCTTTTGCAATTGATAACGCTTTTCAACCAAAGAAAAAAAGAAAATCTATTTGGACAAAGAGAACTTTACAAGTATGTAGTAGTTTATGTGCAGTGTGTTTTTTATTTGCCATTTTAGTAAATGTTAATCCCACTTTTGCTAAAAGTATGGAAAATATTCCAGTGCTATCACATTTAGTAGAATGGCTTCAAATTAGGGAAATTCATGAAGAAAATGAATTAGATGTAATTCATGCCCAGATTCCTAATATTGCGAATACTGGAGATTCAGAGTTTGAACAAAAAATAAATAATAAGATTAATGAGAAAATAGATGAAATTTTACAAATTGCAAGACAAGATGCTAAAGAAGCAAAAAATACTTTAATGAGATATGATGATAATCACATATTTGAGCCAATTAACATTGATATTTCCTATGAAATTAAATGCCAACAAAATGGAATATTATCTTTTATTATTACACAAACCCAAAGTGACAATATGCATGCCAATATACATGTACAAAAGTTTATGTATAATATTGATTTAAAGGAAAATAAAGAATTAAGCTTAGAGGATTTACTAGGAAAAGATTACCAAACCATTGCTAACCAGCAAATTCAAAAACAAATGCAAGAAATAGAAGAAAAAGGAGAAGGAGACTTTTTTGAACCAAAGGACTTTCCTTATTTAGAGCATGGAGGATGGTTTGAAGGAATTACAGAAAATCAAAAATTTTATATTAACGAAAAGGGAAATGTAGTCATTGTGTTTGACAAATATGAAATAGCACCAGGATATATGGGAATGCCGGAATTTGAAATTATTCAATCGTCAGCATGGGAATGATATGCTTCATGGCATAAAAATAAATTTGATTTTACCAAAAATGGAATGATTAATGAAATAACCAACAAAAAAACAGTAGTGAAAAGGAATGAAGAAAATGAAAGTAGTATATATTATTGAATTAACAATTGCAGCAATTTTATTTTTGATTATGACAATTGCAATGTTTACAAGAAAAACAAAAAGATTGAGAATTGCATTAACAGTTATTTTATTAGATCTTTGTATTGTTGGATATGTAGGATATAGTTACATGCAAGAAGAGCCTATTATGACATTAAAAGGACAGCCAATTGTTCAATTAGAAGTAAATCAAAAATATGAAGAGTTAGGAGCACAAGTACAATACCATGAAAAAGATGTATCAAATGATGTTAAAGTAACAGGAGAAGTAGATACACAAAAACCAGGGGAATATACGATTGAATATCAGTATTTTTATGGGAGAGACAAAGTAAAAGAAATAGAAAGAACAGTAAAAGTAAAGGATTGCACATCACCTAAAATTGAACTAAAAGGTAAAGAAGAAATGTGCTTATATGAGAATGAAGAATATGAAGAACCAGGATATGTTGTAGAAGATAATGTAGATGAAAATTTGACAGAAAAAGTAAAAATAGAAAAGAAGAAAATAGATGAAATGAAATATGAATTGATCTATACAGTAGAAGATAGTTCTGGTAATAAAGCAGAAGCCAAAAGAACAGTTACTTTAAAAAAGGTAGAAAAAATAGAAACAGAACAAAATGAAGAAGATACACCAACTTCGAATAATGGAGTAATCTATCTTACTTTTGATGATGGACCAAGTTTAAGTAGTACTCCAAAAATCTTGGATATTTTGAAAGAAGAAGGGGTTAAAGCAACATTTTTCATTTTGAACTATGATACAAATGGAGAAGTATTAGTAAAGAGAATTGTCAATGAAGGCCATAGTATTGGAATTCATGGCTATTCTCATGATTATAAAAAAATTTATCAGTCAGTAGATAGTTATATGGAAAATATTACAAAATTACAAGATAAAATTAAAAAATCAACAGGAGTAACTACTAATTTAACTAGGTTTCCAGGGGGAAGTTCTAATACAATTAGTAGTTTTAACCCAAAAATTATGACAAAACTAACAAAAGAAGTAGTAAAAAGAGGATTTCGTTATTATGATTGGAATGTAAGTAGTGGAGATGCTGGAGAAGCAAAAAATAGAGATGAAGTTTATCAAAATGTTATCAAAGATTTATATAGAAATGGAAACAACATTGTCCTAATGCATGATTTTTCTGGTAATAATAAAACAATAGAAGCCCTAAGGTCTATTATTCAGTACGGAAAGCAAAAAGGTTATGTATTTAAAGCAATTACAGAAGATACTCCGATGTTAACTCATAAAGTAAATAATTAACTAGCCATAAAAAATAAAATATGCTATAATATAGACATCATTATTTTTTAAAGTGAGGTGACAGTTGAATGTGTAAGGTGTGTATTTCAGAACTTCGGAAAGGGTGCTATCTAGTAAAAAGAATGGCACATTTGTCAGACCAATACCTTTCAAGAGTAGCAACTTATATCTATAGTATGGGAGGAGTGGAAATAGACCAGAACCATTTTAGAGTAGTTTCACCATGCTTGTTACCTTTTGTAAGAGAACTAGAAAAAATGCTAAACATTCAATTTGTCGAAATCATAGAAAAGGAGGGCTAATTAACCCTCTTTTTCATGTATACTATTTATAAAATTGACAAATTTTCTAAATTATAGTATAATCATTAATAGTTGTTACCAATTATGGTAAAGAAGAGATTTATTTATTTTAAGAGAACAAAATAAATATAGTAGTAATATTGTAAATGAATTTTTGAGCGGATAAAAATAGAAATTGAGATAATACTTATCAATATAAGTAAATGGAATAATACTTATAAACATAAGTAAAATATAGCAAGAAACAATATATTTTGGGGCGGTCATAAAGAATATGTTGGTTTCTTGTATAAAATCATGAAAAACAGTTAATATTTTTAAAAGGAATTCAGAATAGTTTGGAATATTATGAAACTATTTTTTTCGTGTATCAAAGAATAAATAAAACGACAAAATAAGTAAAAAGGAGAGAAAAAGAATGACAAATGACTTAAAAGAACAAGAAGAAAAAAAGCAAGAAACAAAAATAAAAAGAGAAAGAGAAAGGAGAACCAATTATCCTCGTCAAAGAATAACTCATCAAAATCGTAGAAAAACAAAAGAACCATTAATAGTAGGAGAAGATTCTCAAGAAGAAAACTATATTAAAAGAGAAGCAATGGGAGGTAAAAATAATTCTAAAAGAGTAAGTAATGAAAAAATAACAAATGCAGATTTAATGAAATTTAATTTTAAAAAAGCAAATCTAAAAATTATCCCATTAGGTGGTCTTGGTGAAATAGGAAAAAACATCACAGTTTTCGAATATAAAAATGAAATTGTTTTAGTAGACTGTGGGTTAGAATTTCCAGAAGATGATATGTTAGGAGTAGACTTAGTAATACCAGATATTAGTTATCTTGTCAAAAATCAAGACAAGATTAAAGGCTTAGTAATTACTCACGGTCATGAAGATCATATTGGAGCGATACCATATGTGTTAAAGCAAATTAATATACCAATTTATGCTACAAGATTAACAGTTGCACTAATTCAAAATAAATTAGAAGAACATCATATATTAAGAAGTACCAAGATCCATGTAGTAGAACAAGGACAAATCATTAATTTTGGAAATATGCAAGTAGAATTTATTAGAAGCAACCATAGTATTCCAGATGCAGTTATGCTTGCTATTCATACACCAGTGGGAACAGTGCTTCATACAGGAGACTTTAAAGTAGATTATACACCAATAGATGATAAAGTAATGGATTTAGGAAGAATTGCAGAACTTGGTAACCAAGGAATTTTAGCATTACTTTCTGACAGTACTAACAGTGAAAGAAAAGGATTTACTATGTCCGAAAGTTCTGTGGGAGAAGTATTTGATAGACTTTTCTTAAATAATACAAAGCGTATTGTAGTGGCTACTTTTGCATCAAATGTGCATCGTGTACAACAAATTGTAAATTCATCTGTTAAATATGGCAGAAAAATTGCAGTATGTGGAAGAAGCATGATGAATATGATTGATGCAGCAAAAGATTTGGGATATATTCAATGTCCAGATAATTTATTTATTGATATTGATAACATCAAAAACTATCGTGATGATCAACTAGTCATTATCACAACTGGTAGCCAAGGGGAAGCAATGTCAGCATTGACCAGAATGGCAAATGGAGATCATAAAAAAGTAACGATTACACCAAATGATATGGTCATTATTTCTGCAACACCAATCCCAGGAAATGAGAAGCTGGTTTCTAGAGTGATTGACGAATTAATGAAAATAGGTGCAGAAGTTATTTATAGTTCATTAGAAGATATTCATGTATCAGGACATGCTTGCCAAGAAGAACAAAAATTAATATTAACACTTGCTAAACCAAAATATTTTATTCCAGTGCATGGAGAATATAGACAATTAAAAGCACATGCAGAAACTGCTAAAAAGGTAGGCATTGAAGGTAAAAACATCTTTATGATGACTAATGGTAGAATTTTAGAATTAAATGAAGATGAAGCTAAAATGACTACTTCAGTTCCAAATGGTAGAGTATTAGTAGATGGATTAGGTGTAGGAGATGTTGGAAATATTGTATTAAGAGACAGACAACACTTATCACAAGATGGCTTAATTGTCATTGTTATGACAATGGATTCTACAACAGGTGAAATTGTTTCTGGACCAGATGTAGTATCAAGAGGATTTGTTTATGTAAGAGAATCTGAAAACTTAATGGACGAAGTAAAAAAAGTAATTCGCCAAGAAGTGAAAAAATGTGAGCAGCAACATATTCGTGACTGGTCAACAATAAAATCTACAATCAAAGATAGTTTACGAGACTATATTTTTGAAAAAACAAAAAGAAATCCTATGATTTTGCCTATTATTATGGAAGTATAGTAAAATTAATCAAAATATTATATAATTACTAATAGCAATTTTTGATTAAATAATAATATAAGAGAATAAAGGAGCATCAATTATGAATTACAAAGATTTAGCAGATTTAATATTTCCAAATGCAAAACCAATTTCCTATTATGAAGAAAAATATCCAGAAAGGAATTTACCAGAAGGTGCTGTTGTAACAAGGTTTGCACCAAGCCCTACCGGTTTTGTACATATTGGTGGATTAATGCAATGTGTGATTAATAGACAATTAACCAACCAAACACAAGGAGTATTTTTATTGAGAATAGAAGATACTGACCAAAAACGTGAAATTGAAAATGGGGTACAACAAATTGTAGATAGCATTCATGATTTTGGAATAGAGTTTGATGAAGGAATGATAGATGAAACACATGAAAAAGGAAATTATGGGCCATATAAACAAAGTGAAAGAAAAGAAATTTATCAAGCATATGCTAAATACCTATTAGAACAAGGCAAAGCATACCCATGCTTTGCCACTGCAGAAGAATTAGAAGAAATGAGAAAAAAACAAGAAGCAGCAAAAATTAGACCAGGGTATTATGGCGTATGGGCAAAATATCGTACTTTAACTGTAGAAGAAGCAGCTGAAAGAATCAAAAATGGAGAACCATATATTGTTCGTTTTAAATCAATGGGAAATGAAGAAAAGAAAATAAGACATCATGATGTCATCAAAGGTAATATTGACTTCCCTCAAAATGACCAAGATATTGTCATTATTAAAGCAGATGGATTACCAACTTATCACTTTGCACATGCAGTAGATGATCATTTGATGAGGGTAACACATGTTATTCGTTCAGATGAGTGGGTTTCTTCTATTCCATTGCATTTAGAATTATTTCAAACATTAGGTTTCAAAACGCCAAAATATTGCCATTATGCTCCGATTTTAAAAGAAGAAGATGGTAAAAAAAGAAAGATTAGTAAAAGAAAAGATCCAGAAGCTGCTGTTAGTTATTATCATGAAGAAGGAATACCAGCAGAAGCGGTTTGCGAATATTTAATGAATATTGGGAATTCTAATTTTGAAAGTTGGAGAAGAGCAAATCCAAATGCTAAGATGTCAGAGTTCAAATTTGATATTAGTAAAATGAGTGTAAGTGGAGCTATTTTTGACCTAGTAAAATTATTAGATGTTTCTAAAAATGTGATTGCAAAATATGATAAAGAAACTGTTTATGAGCAAACTTTAGAATGGGCAAAACGTTATGATGCAGAACTAGCACAAATGCTCCAAGATAAAGAATATTCTTTAAAAGTATTGGGAATTGAAAGAGGAAATACAAAGCCAAGAAAAGATATTAGCAAATGGTCAGATGTCAAAAATGCCATTTTCTATATGTATGAGGATAAGTTTTTTGCACAAGATATTCACTATGAATATGACAAAATTCAAGATAAAGAAGAAATTAAAAAAATTTTATCTACTTATTTAGAAAAATATTTTAATATTAATGATGATAAAAAAACTTGGTTTGATAAAATCAAAGACTTAGCAGAAGAATTAGGATATGCACGTGAAGTAAAAATGTATAAACAAGAACCAGAAAAATGGCCAGGACATGTAGGTGATATTAGTACAGTAATCAGAGTGAGCCTTACTGGTAGAAGAAATACCCCGGATTTATATGAAATTATGCAAGTTTTAGGTGAAGAGAGCATCAAAAGGAGAATTAACAAGTTGTTAGCTTAAATATTACTAGCACAAACATATCATCAAATAATACTAATATCTTAAAAAGATAAAAAATAGTATTGTAGTGAAGAAGGAAAATATTAGTAATACATAAATATTAAGATGATAATGAGGAGAAAAGATAGTGGAATACCAAATAGGAGATATTGTGAGAACGAAAAAACAACATCCTTGTGGAAGTAAACTATGGGAAATAACAAGAATAGGTGTTGACTTTAAACTAAAATGTTTAGGATGTGGACATATCATAACAGTAGAAAGACCAAAAGCACAAAAAATGATTACGAAAAAAATAGAAAAAGACCAACTATCATAATAAATTGACGAAAATGTAGTTAAGTATAAAATTAATAAGAGAAGTAAAAAAAGAGGTGAGCCTAACCATGTGGTTAGGCTCACCTCTTACGTTATTTGGAGGACACGGTGGCGGACGTATTGCCGTCAGAAGGAACTTTATTCGAATCAGTAATCTCCTTGCCGCCGTATGCGGCAAAACACGCGCGAACAGTTTCGTCAAAGAACGTGGAGCCGGTAGGCATAAAAGATACGATTAGTCCTTTCTCATCATAGACTGCTTAGCTCTCGCGGGAAGAGAAGGCTTTCATCACAGCCTTATCCATTGCGTCCAGGTCACTGAACCGATACCGCTCGATTTTCTCTGCCATAATATGGCACCTCCAGAATTTATTTGCCCAAATAGAACAAATAGGGTATTTGCGTGTTCTTATTGAACATAATCTTATTATAATACAAAAAAGCAATAAAGTCAATGAAATGGCTTGATTTCAAGCAATTTCAGAAAATAAAAGTGAATGTTTACTTATATATTGATTTGATTTAAATATATTTTTCAATTTCATCCCATACTTTTTGAGTATAAATTTTTCGTTCACTAGAAAAAGGAAGAAAGACAATGTCTTTTAAGGGGTTCAAAATATCTTGTAAATCCTGAACAGATTGTTCTACCTTTGTAATAGCAATTTTATCAGCTTTATTAGCAATTACAACACAAGGAAGGTTTGTTTTAAAAATATAGTTATACATCAATTTGTCATTGCTAGTTGGGTCATGGCGAATATCAATTAAAAAAATAATTAAAGCAATATTTTTACTTTTTTCTAAATATTCTTCTATAAAATTTCCTACTTTTACTTGTTCTTGTTTCGACATTTTGCTATATCCATAACCAGGTAAATCAACTAAATAAAATAAATTATCCATATTATAAAAATTAATTTGCCTTGTTTTACCAGGTTCACTACTTGTTCTAGCTAACTTTTTTCGGTTAACTAAAGTATTAATGAAAGAGGACTTTCCTACATTTGATTTTCCAACTAATACAATTTGAGGTAAGTTATCAGTAGGATATTGTTTAGGGCTTACTGCTGAAATTTGAAATCGCGGATCTTTAATATTCATATATTTGCTCCTTTACATTTGTATAAGGTTTTAAAGGTAGAAGGTTATATATATCTTTTTATTGAAGTCTTAAGGTGGGGACCGACAAGTTACAAACTGTTAAACGGAGTTTATACAGTTTGTTCGCAGTTGGGGGACGTAAATAAAAAGATATATATAACCTTCTACCTCCTAACTGTGAATTATAGCTATGTAAAGTTATTTTCTAGGAATTAACTTTTCTGTTCCACCCATATATGGTCTTAAAACTTCAGGAATAATAACACTTCCATCTTCTTGATAATTATTTTCTAGTAAAGCAATTAACATACGAGGTGGAGCAACTACAGTGTTATTTAAAGTATGTGCATAATAATTTCCTTTTTCTCCTTTAATGCGGATTCCTAAACGTCTTGCTTGGGCATCAGTTAAATTAGAACAACTACCAACTTCAAAATACTTTTGCTGTCTAGGACTCCATGCTTCTACATCACAACTTTTGGCTTTTAAATCAGCCAAATCTCCACT
>CALXQF010000012.1 GCA_944390505.1 uncultured Clostridia bacterium
GGTGTTTTTGCTGTTTATACTCCAGATATTAGAGCTGCAAGAAGTTCTCACTTAATTACTGGTCTTCCAGATGGTTATGGTCGTGGAAGAATTATTGGTGATTACAGAAGAGTAGCTTTATATGGTGTAGATGCACTAATAGCTTCTAAACAAGAAGAACTTGCTATTATTGATGTTGATGAAATGACTGAAGAAATCATTCGTCAAAGAGAAGAAATTCATGATCAAATTGAAGCTTTAAAAGAATTAAAAGAAATGGCTGCAAGTTATGGTTTTGATATTTCTACACCTGCAAAAAATGCAAAAGAAGCTTTTCAATGGTTATATTTTGGATATTTAGGTGCTGTAAAAGACCAAAATGGTGCTGCTATGAGTTTAGGTAGAACATCTACATTTTTAGATATCTATATTGAAAGAGATATGAAAAATGGATTATTAGATGAAACTGTTGCTCAAGAATTAATGGATCAATTTGTAATGAAATTAAGAATGGTTCGTTTTTTGAGAGCACCAGAATACAACAGTTTATTTAGTGGAGATCCAGTTTGGGTAACAGAAAGCATTGGTGGTATGGGAATTGATGGAAGAACATTAGTTACCAAAAACAGCTTTAGGGTATTACACACTTTAGTAAATTTAGGACCTGCTCCAGAACCAAACTTAACTGTATTATGGTCTAAAAATTTACCAGAAGGATTTAAAAAATTCTGCGCTGACATCTCTATTAAAACATCTTCTATTCAATATGAAAATGATGATTTAATGAGAATTACATTAGGAGATGATTATGGTATTGCATGTTGTGTATCAGCTATGAAAATTGGTAAGCAAATGCAATTCTTTGGGGCAAGAGCAAACCTTGCAAAAGCTTTATTATATGCTATTAATGGTGGTAGAGATGAAAAGAGTGGAAAACAAATTACTCCACAATTCGCTCCTATTACTTCTGAATATCTAGATTATGATGAAGTAATGGCAAAATTTGATAATATGATGGAATATGTAGCAAAAACTTATATCAAAGCATTAAATATGATTCACTATATGCATGATAAATATTCTTATGAAGCTTTAGAAATGGCTTTACATGATAAAGAAAGAGATATTTTAAGAACGATGGCATGTGGTATTGCTGGATTATCAGTTGTAGCTGACTCTTTATCTGCTATTAAATATGCAAAAGTTAAAGTTATTCGTGATGAAACAGGTTTAGCGGTTGACTACCAAGTAGAAGGAGATTTTCCTAAATACGGAAATGATGATGATAGAGTTGACTCTATTGCAGTAGACATTGTAAAAACATTTATGAAAAAACTAGAAAAACATCATACTTATAAAAATTCAAGAGCTACTTTATCTGTATTAACAATTACTTCTAACGTGGTATATGGAAAAAATACAGGAAATACTCCTGATGGAAGAAAAGATGGAGAACCATTTGGACCAGGTGCTAACCCATTACATGGAAGAGATACACATGGTGCTCTTGCTGTAATGAATACTATTGCAAAACTTCCTTATGAATATTCAGAAGATGGTATTTCTTATACCTTCTCTATTACACCAGGAACACTTGGAAAAGATGAAGAAACAAAAGTAAACAACTTAGTAAGTATGTTAGATGGTTTCTTTATTCAAACAGGACATCATATTAATGTTAATGTATTTGATAGAGCATTATTAATTGATGCAATGGATCATCCAGAAAAATACCCACAATTAACAATCCGTGTATCTGGATATGCTGTTAACTTTACCAAATTAACAAGAGAACAACAATTAGATGTTATTAACAGAACTATTCACGAAAAAATTTAGTGTCGTGTCAGTTCGGGGACGTTTCTTAAAACTGACAAAATGTCAGTTGAAGATACGTCCCTTAACTGACAATTTGTCAGGTATGGGGACACATCTTCTGCTGGAAGTAGTTCTCGTAATGCGAAAGGATTGAGATAATGAAAATAGAAAACAAAATTGCACGTATCCATTCATTTGAATCTTTTGGAACTGTTGACGGACCTGGAATCAGGTTCGTAGTTTTCATGCAAGGTTGTCCTTTAAGATGTAAGTATTGTCATAATAGAGATACTTGGGATTTTCAAGGTGGAACTGAATATTCTTTAGAAGATGTATTATCTCAAATTCGAAAATACAAAAACTATTTTATGCCTTCTGGCGGTGGTGTAACAATTAGCGGTGGCGAGCCTTTATTGCAAATTTCTTTTTTAATAGAATTATTTACTATATTAAAGGAAGAAGGTATTCATACTGCTATTGATACTTCTGGCAGTTTTACAATTACAGATGATTTAAAAAAACTAATTGATTTAACTGACTTATTTTTATTAGATATTAAATGTATTAATGATGAAATTTGCAAAGATCTAACTGGCGTTTCTAATCAAAAAGAACTAGAATTTGCTAGGTATTTAAGTTCTATTGGAAAGTCTATGTGGATTAGGCAAGTATTAGTACCAGGAATTACTGACCATGAAGATGATTTATTAAAATTAAAAAATTTCATACATAGTTTAAGTACAGTAAAAAAAGTAGAAATTTTGCCATATCATGATATGGGACGTTTTAAATGGGAACAACTTGGCTATACTTATCCTTTAGAAGAAGTTCCTATTCCAACTGATGAGGAAGTAAAAAAAGCAAAAGAAATATTGGGAATTTAAAATTAATTAAAGATAAGATTTAAGATAAAAAATATAGTGTTTCTTGCTATCGAAAACACTATATTTTTTATTTTATTTGAGATTTTCTCCTTATTCTTTAACTAACTTTTTGGCTCCAAATGTAATAAAATAAATCATTCCGGAAATTAGCACAATCATTGGACCTGTTGGTATGTTCCAATAATAAGAAAGAATTAAACCTGAAATTCCAGAAAATAATGAAAATAGAATGGAGAACAGATGATATGTTCTCATATTTTTTGCAATATTTCTGCTAGATGCTGCTGGTAAAATAAGTAAGGAGTTAATTAACAAAATTCCTATCCAGCGAATCGATATCATAACAATAACTGCAATTAGGATAACAAAAATATTATCAATTAATTTTGTGTTCACTCCCCTACTTTTTGCTAAAGTTGTATTAATACTTGTTACATTTAATTTATTAAAAGTAAAATACCAAAATAGCCCTACTGCAATAAAAGCAAGAAATAGATATAGGATTTCTGTTTCACTAATACTTAATATATCTCCAACTAAATAACTAGAATATTTATTAAAGTTGCCACTTTGTGCTAGCATTGCTAATCCTAAAGCAATGGCAATTGAAGAAAATACACTAATAATAGTATCTGCTCCATAGCTTGTTTTATTTTTTACTAAATTTAATAATAATGCAAAAATCACTGCAAAAAATATCATTGAGATATTCATATTAGAAATTCCTAACACCATTCCTATTGCTATTCCTGTCAGTGCAGAATGTCCCAATGCATCTGAAAAAAATGCCATTTTATTGTTCACAATCATGGTTCCTAGTACTGCAAAAATTGGTGAAACTAAAATAATGGCAATGAGTGCATTTTTCATGAAGGTATAGTTCATAAATTCAAATGGTAATATGGTTTCTAATATTGTATAAATTACTTCCATTTTTTCCCCTTACTTTGTTCTTATTTTATCAATCTTCTTTTTTTGTATTGCAATCAGTAGTATTTATTTAGACTCATCTCCGAAGCGATTTCTAAATTCTAAACTATTAAATACTTCTTCTGGTGCTCCCTCTCTTATTACTTCTTTATCTAATAAAATAACTTTGTCTGCATATTTTTTTACTAATTCTAAATCATGTGATACCATCAAAATAGACATATCATACTTTTTCTTTAATGCTCCTACTATTTCATAAAAATCTCGTGTTCCATTTTTATCAATTCCTGATACTGGCTCATCTAAAATTAATAAATTCGGAACTGGTTTTGTTGCTATTGATAATAGTACTCTTTGTAATTCTCCTCCTGATAAATCTCCAATACTTCTATCAATTAATTTTTCAGCCCCAAAAATTTTTAATTGCTCTTTTATCTCTTGATAAATTTTTTTATCTTTTTTTAGAAACACAGGAACATGACAAATACAAGAAGCAAATAAGTCATATACTGTTGTTGGCATATGTTTTTCAATGTTGATTGATTGTGGAACATAACCTATTTTTATTTTTTTTGCGACTTTTTCCTTCATATCCATAAACGTAATATTTCCAGTATGTTCTACTTCTCCCAAAATAGCTTTTAATAATGTGGTTTTTCCAGCTCCATTTCTTCCTATAATGACTGTTAATTGACCACAATGAATATGAATGTTTACATTATGTAATACTTCTTCTTTTCCAAATTTTACACTAATATTATTAATTTTCGTACAATGTAATCCACATGCTCCTGTTTCAGTCATATTTTTATTTTCCTTTTCTATGATATTTTATATTGTTGCATGTATTTCAGTGCTATACTTGCATTGAATCCTTCAACCATATATTTTATGGCAGTTAATTTTCCTATTATGATTAATTTGTATTTATCTGTTTTAAAACTTCTAGGTTTTCTTCCATTGCTTTGATATAAGCATCTGGCTCCAATTCTCCTGTCATCGCAGTATTTAATGAATAAATTTTTGCACCAGTTTCATTTGCCAATGTATTAGCATTTTGCTGATTATCTTCTTCTGCTACAAAAATCACTTGTATATTTTCTTCTTTCATTTGATGAATGATATTTTTTAAAGTATCTGCTGATAAAGTGCTTTCCTCATGGTCTGTTTCCACATTGATTAGTTCTAATCCAATATCTTTTAGTAAATAAGTAAATGCTTCATTTAAACAAACTGCTTTTTGTCCAGTCAAATTTGTCAGTTCCGTTTGATATTTCTGATTTAATTCTTCTAATTTTGCTGTATAGTCTTGTACATTTTTAGAATAAATCTCTGCATTTTCTGGATTATATTCACTCAATTTTTTTGCAATTTCATTTATTTGTGAAATATAATTTGGTATGCTTGTCCATATATGTGCATTTACATGTCCATTTTCTTCCATTTTATTTGTTATATTAACACTAGTATCAGTTACCCTTAAATTCGGATATGATGATAAGATTTCTTGCATAAAGCTCTCTAAACCTAACCCATTTTGAACAAATACATTTGCGTTTTCTATTTTCCTCATATCCGCTGCCATTAGTGTATAATCATGTAAACAGCCAATGTTGGTCTCTGTCATATTTACTAATTCTACACTTTGAGCATCTTGCACTAAATTAGATGTCATAATATAAATTGGATAAAAGGATGTTACAATTTTAAAATTAGAGCTTGGTTGTTTTAAAGTTTTTGGCTGATGAGATAAAATCACAATTACTGCAATTGCTATCAATAATATGATTAATATCATTAAAATAATTTTTTTCATTATTTAGGTTCCTTTACTATTATTTGTTTTATAATCATAGCACAATTTTCCATTTTTTTCAATACTGCAGTGCTTCTTTTATTTTCTCTATATTGCTCATTACACTTTGGTATCCATATTGATAGCATTTGTCCAGTTTTTGAATATCTAATAATCCTACTTTATCGGTATACACATTTAATATGTAATCACTCATTTCTAAGTTTTCCTCTGCTATTTTACTTCCCATAATATCAATTGTTTTCATCACAATATCCATTAGATTACTATTTTCGTCAATTTTATCTGCATCAAATTTGACTGCCAATACTTTATCTGCTCCTTGTTTTCTCACTTCATAAACAGGTACATTATCTAATGCCCCTCCATCCATAAAAACATGATTTTCTACATAACATGGTGAAAAAACAGCTGGAAAACTACTACTTGCTCTTACTGCTTTTCCAATACTAATATCTTGAATATATTGACTTCTGTCTGTTACTTGTTGTGGTATATAATTGGTAAATATATATTCTTTTGCTCTCATAATATCTACAGTGGGTATTACTAATGGCATTTTTACTTGATTTAGGCTAGTAACTCCTTTTATTTTTGCTAATCTATCATAAATTTTTTCAATTGATTCTCCATTATGTAACCCTGTCATTTTCTGTTTTTTTCCAAAAGAATAATAAAAATGAGGAATATTATTTACTCCAACAATATCTTTTGCGTATCTTTTAAACAGTTCACAAATTACACAAGGAGGATATCCCACTGCATATAAACTTGCTACCATACTACCAGCACTAGTTCCACCTATTACATCAATTGGAATATTTTGTTCAATTAATGCTTGTAATACTCCTGCATGTGCAATTCCTCTAATACCTCCTCCTGATAAAGCAACACCTATTTTCACGTTTTTCCTCCCTTGTCAGTTAAGAGACAAAATATTTATTTTCATTATTGCCAAATTTACTAAATTTTAAACATGATTTCCATTTTTTACAGCTTCAAAATGAAATTTCATAAATCATTCAGCACTTTTTTGACATTCTAATATGATTATCCCTATCTATTTTTTCAAAAAATTAATTCGACACCAGATTTCGACAGTTTTTTCATTTTGCTTATGTTATTATGGTGCTGTTACGTACAAAAGAAAAGAGGTGTTTGTTTTACTATGTTGCCTGAAGAAATAGTTGCTGAGAAATGTGGTACTGTTACAGTATCTGTTTACAAAGATAAAAATAATGATTCTTACTTTTTAATTCAATCTGATAGTGATGAAGTAGTTAATGTTGTAGAAGTAATTGAAGATACTCTTTATCTATATTAAAATTTTTCATTATTCCTATCTAGTATAAGCTGTACATAGAACTTTATTGTTAAAATTCTATGTACAGCTTATTTTTTACTAGAACAATATTGGTAACAAAATATTCCCCTACATGAAAATTGCATTAGAATTTAAAAGATAAAAGAAAAAAGTGTTGATTTTTCAACACTTTTACTTATTTTTAGTCTTGCGTATATGGTAATACAGCAATTTGTCTGGCTCTTTTTACAGCTAAAGTAATATCTCTTTGATGAATTGCGCATGCCCCGGTTGCTCTTCTTGGAAGTATTTTTCCTTTATCATTAATGAACTTTTTCAATTGATCTGCATTTTTATAATCTAGTTTTAGATTTTTATCTGCACATAATGGGCATACTTTTTTTCTTGCTTTTCTAAATCTAGGATTAAAATCTTCATCGTTGTTTCTATTGTTTTTTCTGTTATTCTTTTTGTCTGCCATTTTTCTTTCCCCCTAACTTTTTAACTCTATCTGAAAATAATCTTTTATTTAAAATGGTAGGTCATCTCCTGAAGAGATTTCAAAATCTGAACTTGTATTAGTAGAAGGCATTGTTCCAAAGGTTGCATCAAAGCTACCACCGGAATCTCCTTCTCTTTTACTATCTGCGAAATAAGCTTCTTCTGCTACTACTTCCGTCATATAGTGTTTTTGTCCTTGTTCATCATCCCAAGTTCTGGTTTGTAGTCTTCCTACAACCCCTACTTGTTGACCTTTTTTAAAGTATTTACTACAAAACTCACCTAGTTTACTCCAAGCAACAATATTAATAAAATCAGCTTGTCTTTCTTCTCCTTGTCTTACAAATCTACGGTTAACTGCTAAACTAAAAGAAGCAACTAAGGTGTTATTTGTTTGTGTATACCTAACCTCTGGATCTCTTGTTAAACGACCCATTAAAATTACTTTATTCATTTTTTGCACCATACCTTTCTTGATATAAAGGCCCCTATTTTATCTTTTTGTTTTTTTGATTATTCTTCTACTTTTACAGTAATAAATTTAATTACTTCATCAATAATTCTGTAGTTTCTTTCTAGTTCAGCAATTAAATTAGGATTAGCTTCAAAGTTAATAACAATATAATATCCTTCTTTATTCTTTTTTACTTCATAAGCTAATTTTTTCTTGCCAAGTTCTTCAATTTTTTCTACTTTACCGTCATGATTGATAATATCTGTAAATACTTGAGATAGTTCTTTTACTTTCTCTTCTTCAACAGATGGATCAATAATGACAACACTTTCGTATTTGTTCATTATATTTCACCTCCTTATGGATTATAACCTGCATAAATATTGCAAGTAAGGAATTTCTTTCCTATTTAACGTTACTATTGTAACACAGTTTTGGTAAAAGTTCAAGTATTTTGTTAATTTTCATACCTAGCTTTTGAAATTAAAAGATATAGTTCAATTTTGGGTGGATTTATTTTAAAATTTCACTTTGATGTACTTCTTTATATATAGACTGTTTTATTCTAATTATTTTTTCATTTTGGATTACTAAATACCACAAATAAATCAATATCAAAACAAAAGCGATGTTGTGAATATATAAAATTAAGATACTAGTAGCAATAGTTAATAAAATTACTGTAGCTCTTCCTACACTACTGATAACATAATAAGCCGCTTCTTTTCCTTTTATAATATGTATCACTTGTTCTAAAATTCCACCACCATCTAAAGGATAAATGGGTAATAAGTTAAAAATAGCTAATAATAAGTTGGCATATATCATTGTAGTTGTATTAGGAAGATGGCTAATACCTAGTAATAGTATCATGATAATATTTGTAAGTGGACCTGCTAATGCTATCCATATTTTTTTAATGCAAAGGAGGTTTCCATTTTTTATTTTTTGATTATAGTCTTCTACATACGACTGAAAACTTAACCTGAATCCTAATGGATTGATTTTTATGCTATCTATTTTGAATCCTAGTGCTAGTCCAAATAGTAAATGTCCTAACTCATGAACAAATGCAAAAAGCATGACTAAAGCATATATTTCAATTTGCTTCGTTATATAGAATAAAAAGGCAAATAAAAATATTTTTAAATCTATTTTTATATTCATACATCTACTCCCTCAAACCCATATGTTATTTTATAGCTTTATATTTCGTAATTGATTTTAATTACTATCTTTTTATATACTACTTTTTAGGTCTTTGCCCAACTTACCACTAATTCTGGATCTACTGTTCTATCTTCTCTTCTAATTTCAAAATGTAAGTGTGGTCCTGTAGTATTTCCAGTATTACCTGAAAGAGCTATTTGTTGTCCTTTTTTTACTGTTTCACCTTCTTTTACTAAAATTTTACTACAATGTGCATAAATAGTAGTAATATCTTGGTTGACTATTTTTACATGAGTTCCGTAGTCTCCTTCATTTGAAACAACCGTTACTTTACCTTCCATAGCCGCAACAATACTAGTTCCTTCATCTACCCCTATATCAATTCCTTGGTGATTTTCTGATATAATCTCCGTTGGTTCTCTTTTTCCGTAACGTGATGTAATTTGTCCTTGCAGAGGTAATCCTATGTCAAAATTTTCTTTAATGTATTGTGCATCTATTTGCATTTGCGTTTTTTCACTGGAATCTTCTGAGGCAGTAGCTATTACTTCTTCATTTGTGTTTGCCCCTCCTATTCCAGTTGTTTGATTATTAGTTTCTTGGCTTTCATTTTCTTCATTATTATTTTTTACTTCATTTGTCTCGGTTGTATTTTGTTCTGTATTTGATTCTCCATTTTCTTGTTCATTGGTTTGATGATTATTTCCATTACTCCACCAGTCTGTTATAAAACTAAATTGTTCTTGATGTTTTTGAAAAAAAGTACTTACTTGGCTTGATAATGCTTGAAAATTAATATCTTTATTTAAAATTTCTTTTGTTTTATTAATCACATCTTCTGAAAATAAATAGTTGGCTTCTTTTATCAAAGAAAAAATTAAATAGATTAGAATACAAATTAAAATTTGTAATACCATTTTTTTATAAAAAGAAAACTGTCTTTTTTCTTTCCCATCTTTTACTTGAGAACTAGGCATTCTAATACCAGATTGATTTGCCTTTCTACGATAATAGATTTCTTCTGCTCTTCTAATTCTTTCTTCTGCCGAAATGGTTTTCTCCACAAAAATACACCTCTTCCTTTGTAGCTTCTTGCTTCATTTATATGTGAGAAAGAGATGTTTTATTCTTGCATAACGCAATATTTTTCAAACTATATAACAAAACATAAAATTATACTAACAGCCAAACAGCTAATTAATATACTATTAATCGTTTTTAATCTTTTACATTTCTTTTTTAATTTTTGAATTGATTGATTTTCTTTTTTGTTTCTATTTTCTATTTTTGAAATATATTCTGCAATTAACATTTGTGCTTCCTTAATTATGTAGTCTTTTGATCTTTCATGAGTATTTTTCTCTTCATTAATTGACTGTATTTGCTTTTGCGTTTCTTCTATGTCAATTAATTGTACCTTTTGCATTTTTTGATTTTCTTTTAGCACAACAATTGCCTCTTCTACTAAATTAGATGGCAAATCTTTCAAAACCACAATATTCTTTAAATTACTTGTATCCATTTCTACCTCCACTTTTGTTTATTCTTTATTCTCATTTTTTCCACTTTTCTCATTTTTATACAATTGATTTTATTTTTCTATTTTTATACAAGTAATTTCTTCTCTATCTTGACTATTTTTTTATTTTTAATTCATTACAAATGCTTTATTCCATTTTATATCATTTTCTTTTCTAAAATAAAAAGTTGTAACTTACCTGATTGGCCACTTTTTCTGCTAACTTATCTATTTGAAATGTTGTCCAATTTGGTATATAATTTTGGTTTCCTATTATTGTTTTAATATTAAAGTGTGCGGGGAAATAAAGTTCTTTGCCAAATGCCTTTCCCATTTTTATTCCCCCTAAATTATAATAAGTATTACCTATCTCTTCGTCTTTGCCAATAGCAGAATCAATTAAAATCATTTGTTGTTGATAATAAGGTGGTAACTGTTTTAATGTTTCTTCTGCATTTTTAAAATGTATTGGCTTTCTCATTGTTCCCAATACTCTTACTTTTGAAAAATGTTCTAACCTTTTTTGCAATTTTTCCCCTACTCTTGGTCCAAAAGAATCTGCTATCAGCTTATTTGTCCCAATACAGATAAAAATATACTCTTCCATTTCTTCCTTCCTTTTCTATTTATCATATTATCGTTTGCTAAAAGAAATGACTATTTTAACATCTTTATCTTTTTGATATTTTTTAATAATATCCTCTGAAAAACCAGCTACTTCATTAGATAAAATAATGGTGTCATAATGTTTTTGTATTAATTTTCTCATGGTCTCGTCTGTTTGTTCTAAGTCTTTTAACGTAATTACCTCTAGCCCTAATGCTTGCGGTAATCGAAAACTCTCCTGATCTTTTTCGTATTTAATCCAAGATACCTTCATATAGCCCACTTCCTTTTACATTTTTATATTTCAAAGAATGGAATATTTTATTCTTATGAAAAAATAAAATTAGTTTGAAAAAATTACAAACTAATTTTATTTTCTGACATTTTATCATTTTTATACATTATTTTGTTTTTATCCTTCTGGCGGATTTAGAATTGCTTGAATCTCATCATCTTGTTTCAATTCTTCTACTCCTATATATTCTTTTGCTCTTTTATCTTGTTTAATTGCTTCTAATACAATTTTTTTTTCACTTCTTAATCGCTTGCTAGCATATTTTAAAATCAGTCCTTTATTTGTTACAGCTTCTAATACTACATCTTCATCATCTCTTAATTCCTTAGAAGCATAATATAAAATCTGCCCATCCACTTTACAACCAGCTAAAATAAGTTCCTTATCTCCTCGTAATTTTTCACTTGCATAGCAAGCTGTCCAGCCTACTTTAGAAACAGAGTTCATGACAACTTCTTTGTCATTTTTTAATCTATCACTTGCAAATTCTAACGCTACAGGGTTTTGCGCGATTGCTACTAGTACTACTTCTTTGTCGTCTTTTAGTTCTTCTGATACTATATCTAATAATTTCCCATCTTGTTTCAATTGCTTTAACACATATTCTTTGTTATTAGCTTGACTGGTGTCAAATTCATCCATTGCACTCTCTCCCTTATATTTAATAACGTGTTTTATACCACCATGTAATTAAAATCGTAATAATAGCAATTGTAATTACTACAATAATAGTAACAATTACATTACGCGGATCTCTTCTTTGTACTTGATTATTTTCTAAATTTTGTAATATTTCTTCTATTTCTTCATGACTTGCATTATCTTCATCATTCTGATATTCTATATTTTGTTGTATTTGTGTTACATTCAATTGGTTTTCTAATATTCCATTATTAGAAGTAGCAAATACACTTCCTGCTAATGCTAAACTAATTGCTATGATAATTAATAAAATTGGTATTACAATTTGTTTTTTCATAGGTATTCCCTTCTTTTTTATTATTTCTTACTCTATTTTTGAATGAATTGTCACATATCCAATTCCATTTTCTTTCATAGTATGAATTAATTCCATCATATTTTCTGTATCTTTTGGCACATCTTTATCTAATGTTAAGTCAAGGATATGTCCTCCATTTGTCAATTTATGATATGGAGCTTCTAATTTTATCTTATCTTCTATCTTTATTTTTGAAGATTCTGGTAAGTGAAAAGAGCTCGTGTAATATTCTTTATCTGTAATTCCTTTTAATTTTCCGTAAATTGCTTGATCCAACTTAATAAATTTACCTGCTAATCTTTCTGATGGTGTTGCTATTAGGGTAAAGTTCAAATTATATTTTTGAGAATATTCATCACATTTTTTTCTCATAAATTGTATAATTTTAATTCCCAATTTTTGTGATTCTTCACTTTCGCCATGGTGTTTTCCTGTTAATGCTTTTAAACATTCTGCAAGTCCAATAAATCCAATCGATAAAGTTCCATGTTTTAACACTTTTTTGAGATTATCTGTACTTTTTAATTTTTCACTATCTATCCAAATTCCTTGTCCCATCAAAAATGGAAAATTATAAGCTCTTTTTTTACATTGCACTTCAAATCTTTCTATTAACTGATCTCTTACTAAATCAAGCTTTTCTTCTAGTTCTTCCCAAAATCCATGCATATCAGCTTTTTCATCTGCTACTATGCCATGTTTAATTCCTATCCTTGGTAAATTAATCGATGTAACAGATAAGTTTCCCCTTCCTGTTGTTATGACTTTATTTTCGTCTACTATATTTGAAATAATTCTAGTACCATATTCCATATATGCTACTTCTGTATGATAATTTTCTTGTTTATAAAATTCTTTATTATATGGAACGTCTATAAAAGAAAAGTTTACTATTTGCCTTTTTATAGAAATACTACATGCCAACTCTAGTAAGTCATAATTAGGATCTTTCGGTTTAAAATTCACTCCATCTTTTACTTTAAAAATAGTAATTGGAAAAATGAGAACAGACTGTTTTTCTAATTCTTGATTTATCGCATTTAAAAGATTATCAATTACCATTCTTCCCTCTGGTGAAGTGTCTGTTCCTAAATTAATAGAAGAATAGGATAATTTTGCTCCACCTTTTGCATTCATCGTATTTAAATGATGAATTAATGTTTCCATTGCTTGGTAAGTAAGCTCATTTGTCTTCTCTAATGCCTTTTTATAGGAAATTTGAAATAATCTTTTTAGCCCTTCTGATTCCCTACAATATTTGTCAAAGATACTTACATCAAATTCAATTGTATTAATCTTTTCAATTTCTCTTTCGATTCCATTCACTGCAATAAATTTATCAAAATCAGTTAATTGCAAATAGTCAAAAACTAGCTGTTTAAATACCTTTTTGAAAGTTTTTAGTACACCTGGTGCCATGTAATAGTCAAAAGCCGGAATACTTTGTCCTCCATGTTGATCATTTTGATTAGCTTGTATTGCAATAGCTGTTGCTGTCACATAGGACATAATGTTATTGGGTTCTTCTACTAGTCCATGTCCTGTAAAAAATCCATCTTCAAACAATTTTTGAAGGTCTATTTGACAACATGTGGTAGTTCCCATTGGTAAAAAGTCCATATCATGTACATAAATATCCCCATTTTCATGTGCATCAGAAAATTTCTTTTTCATTAAATAGGTAATAGCAAATTGTCTAGAAATAGTACTACCATATTGAAACATAGTTCCCATAGATGTATTGCTATCACTTCTGTTTTCTTTTTTTACCTCTTCTTCATTCGCAGACTTTAATCCTAAATCTTCTAACGCTTTTAAAAACTTATGTTGTTTTTTTTCATCAAAGAATAATTGCCTAGATTGTGCTCTTTTTTCTCTATAAGTAGAAAATGCTTCATATACATCTTGGTATCCACTATTTTTTAGTTCTTCTTCTATTAAGTCTTGGATTTCTTCAATTTTAATTCTTTCACCATCTAGTTTTCCAATTCTGGATAATACTTTTGTATAAACTTTATTGACATCAGTTTCGTCATATTTAGAGTCTTTCCCTTCTTCTTTTACAATATCATAAAATCCTTTTTGAATAGCCAATGCAATTTTTGCTCCATCAAATTCTACTTTTTTTCCGTCCCTTTTTACTACTATCTTATTTGCTACTTTTTCTGGTACTTCTATTAACATATCTTCCCTCCTTTTTTCTTCTTTTGTTTCATTGATTATAATTATTTTTATGTATTTCTATTTTAATATATCTTTTTCATTGCGTTTTACTAGTTACTTTTTTGTTTATCTAATAGCAATTTTATTATATAGTTACATTTTAAAATAGTCAAATGATTTAGTTTGAATATTTTTTACTATTTTAATAATTTATCTATCTCACTTTTAATTTTTTCTTTTGGTAAAGCACCTGGCGAATACCATTCTACTTCTCCATCTTGATTAATAAGAAAAGAGGTAGGAAATGCGTAGATATAATAAGAGTTGTATACTCTACTGTCTTCATCAAATAGCATTGGAAAATCCAATGAATTTTGCTTAATGTATTGCATAATCTGGTTTTTTTCTACATCTGCTGCATTTTGATTTTTATCACTTAATGGACTTGTCACTCCTAAAAATATAACATCTTTTTCATTTTTTCCATATTCTTCATAAAGTTCTTGCAAGTCTTGCAATTCTGTTTTACAGTACGTACACCATGTTGTCCAAAAATTTAAAAATACCACTTTTCCTTTATAACTGGATAATTGATGCTCTTTTCCGTTTTGGTCCTGTAAGGTAAAATCTATTGCTAGCTGACTATTTTGTTCTTGCTCATTAGATTGACTGCCATCAGAAGATTCTGTTTGTTCGTTCTGCTGTTCTTCTTGTTGTATATTTTCTTCTTGAGCAGATGTATTTTGCATTTCTCCATTCATATTGCCTAAATTTTGTTGGACATTATTTTGATTACCATCTTGTGTGTTTTCTGTTTGTTGTGAATTACTAATTTGGTTGAAATAGGTTGTTATCCTTTCATAAGTTCCAGTTAATGTTAAAATTCCTATTAGAATTAAAATAATAGCAGATATTTTGATAGTATATTTCAAAATTTTTTGATGTTTTTTCAAAAAATTTAATAATTCTGTAGTAAAAAATCCTACTAATAAAAATGGAATTGCAAAACCAATTGTATATACTAACACTAATAAATTTCCTTGCCATATGCTTTCACTACTAGAAGCTAGCATTAATACAGAAGCTAAAGCAGGTCCTATGCAAGGTGTCCATGCAAAGCTAAAAGTGAATCCTAAAATAAAGGCCAAAATTGGTGTCATCTTTTTTAAATTGTTTTTAGTTTGTATTTTATGTTCTTTTTCCAAAAATGAAATTTTAAAAACACCTAATTGTACTAGCCCCATTAAAATAATAAAAATGCCTGCAATTGTGGTAAAAGTCTGTTGATATTGCCTAAAAAAGGTGCCTATTGCAGAAAAAGACATTCCTAAAATGAAAAATGTAAATGAAATTCCTAATACAAATAAAATTGTATTTATAAAAACTTTTTTTCTTTGATATTTGATGTTTCCTTGTTCGTCTATTTCCTTACCATTTCCTGCCAAATAACTAATATAAACTGGTAACAATGGCAATACACATGGAGATAAGAAAGATAACATTCCTTCTAAAAAAACGAATATAAAATTAAGGTTTTGCATTTTAAAATTCATCCTTTCTTTTTTCAAGCCTTGTATAGAAAATAACTTTTTTATTGTTATTTCCTACATTTTTTATTTCAAGCTTTAAAATGTTCCTTATTTTTATATTCGTAATTTATTTTCATTTTCCTTCAAAATATGATTTTAAAAAGCGAAAAATCCACTCATTTGCCCTTTCAATAGATGCAATTTCCACACATTCTTTTACTGTATGTGCGCCTTGGATATTAGGTGAAATGATAGCAATTTGTAAATCTGGCATTTTTTCTTGGAAAAATCCCACTTCTACTGCAATATGCATTGATTTTAGTTTTGCTGGCTCTTTAAATAATGTCACCGGTTGTGTTTGTATTAAGCTGTGTATCAAGCTTCCATTTTGATCTGACTCAAATCCTGGCTGTGAACCTAATATATGGAATTCTAAATTTTGATTTTGACAATATTCTTTTAGTATAGCAAGGCTCTTCTTTTCTTCTCTTTTTTTTGAACTTCTCATTCCTACTTTTATTTCATTTTTTTGTAAGTCCACAATACCTAAATTGATAGAAGTAGTCACTTCATTTTTCTCATTTCTGTATATAACTCCATGAGGAAATTGTAGAATAGCTTGTACTATTTGCTTAGATTCTTCTTCTTGTAGCACTTTTGTAGTACCTTTTTGCCTTTTTACTTGAATTTTAATATCTGAATACTGTAACCTTAGTTTTTGTTTTATATTTTTACAAATCTCTTGTATTTTTTCAAATGGCTTATTGGTATAAAATTCGGCAAAAGCAGCTGATGGAATAACATTAAATTTTGTTCCTCCCACAAAATTACTTAATTGATAATCTGATATTTGTTCTAAAATCTTTGCAAGTTCTATACAACTGTTTCCTCTATTTTTATCAATTTCAAATCCAGAATGGCCTCCTGGTAATCCTGCAAGTTCAATTCGATAAAATTGCTCTTCTAAACTATTTCTTTCTTTTTGTAGCTCTATATCCTTTTTCATTGCCTTTTGGTGATAAATTTCCTGTCGTTCTTTTTCTTTAGTATTTGGTCTTTGAAATTGATAATTACTTTTTAAAATAATATCATAAAAGCATGCACTTTCTATAATAATTGTATTTTCTTCAAATCCATCTAAATTTAATAATTGCTTTCCTATTATTGTCATTGTAGCAAAAATGCTAGCTCCTACCATTGGTGTTTCCTCTGCTCCAGT
>CALXQF010000013.1 GCA_944390505.1 uncultured Clostridia bacterium
TTTACATATTTAACATGCAATAAGTCTAGTAAATTAAATATTTTTTATTAAAGCTGACTTTACTCTAAAAATTTGCACGTAAAAAGCTTAACATATCGTACTTTTATGATAAAAATTGATAATTTTTCATGTAGTAAATTTTTATAGAATAAATATTGCTATTTTCATACTATTTCAGTATAATAATGCATAGGAAAGGAAGTCCAATCTTATGAATCAAATCAAAAAAATTGCTCAAAAAGTATTTACAAAAGAAGTAATATCTTATATTATATTTGGTGTTTTAACCACTTTAGTCAATATCATTGTTTCCTATATTTTAAAGGCTTTTTGCAATGTAGAAACCAATATTGCAAGTACCATTGGTATTATTGCATCTATTTTATTTGCTTATTTTACTAATCGTAAATGGGTATTTACGTCAAATGCTCACACAATTAAAGAAAAGTGGATAGAATTCGGAAAGTTTATTTTAGGCAGAGCTTTTACTATGGTTATTGAAATTGTGGGAGTATTTTTGTTAAATGATGTATTCCACACTTTCTATGGAGCGTTAAGTGATAATAATGCTTTTTTAGTCAACAAATGTATTATTACTGTAATTGTCATTATCTTAAACTTTTTTATTAGCAAATTTTTTGCTTTTAAAAAGCTTTCTAAAAAAGATTAACCTTTATAAAACTAAACTATCATACAAGTTTTATAATTTTACATTTTGAAAACAATTATACTTAATACTCAAAAATTGTTATTACATCAGAAATGTTCTAAAGGAAAAATAAAATATTTGCTTCATTAATGTTACAAAATAAAAACGAAAAAATAAGAAATTGGGGGCTACTAGAAAGGAAGGTATTTTTATGTCTAGTAGTTTTTTCAAGCCTTTTTCTTACTTTTTTATTTTCTTAGTTATTCTTATTTTATTTCTAACCTGCTTTTTTGGTCCTACCGTTCTAGGTGATTTTTCTCTGAATATAGAAGACACTTATTATTCTTTTGATATGAATAGTGAATATGTATGGCCAACTCCTGGTTACACAACAATCACCTCTTATTTTGGCAGGCGTACTTCTCCTACTGCTGGTGCTAGTAGTTATCATAAAGGAATCGATATTGGAGCACCACAAGGTAGTAAATTAATTGCTGTTTGTGATGGAAAAATTACTTTTACGGGATTTTTAGGCGGTGGTGGTTACACCATTACTTTGTCTGTTAATAATATGAAAATTACTTACTGCCATACTTCTCCTACCTATATTGTGAAAAAGGGAGATATTGTAAAAAAAGGCCAAATCATTGGATATGTTGGCCCTAAAAATGTTTATGGTGTTGCTCGGAAATCAATATAAAGATGAGAACGGTAACCCTACTAATGGAGCTACTACCGGTCCTCATCTTCATTTAGGAGTAAGAATCAATGAAAAGTACATTGACCCACTAGATTTATTTCAAGATTAACTGATTTACATGTCATCATCATATTTTCTGTTTTCGTCATCATCTTCTTCGTATTCACTATTTTTGTCTTCTTCATCGCCTTGCCCATCATCTAAAAAATGTTCTTCCATTCCTTCACATTCTTGTTCACAATGAGAACATTCATGACCACATGGTTCTTCCTCATTCCAATCTAGTTCAATCATATTATGACATTCTGGGCATTCAACCTCTGTACTGATTTCGCTATTAATGTCTGTTACAAACTCATGATTGCAATATGGACATACAATTTCAAATTCATAAGTTTCATCATCTTCATAAATGTCATTTTCTATGCCATCTACCACTTTCTGTACATTGGTAATTTTTTCTTCTATTTCTTTTTGCTTTCCTTCTATTTCTCTTACTCGCATTTCAGTAATATAGGTTAAACGATCAATCACATCCATAAACATAGTAGAAAGTTCTTGAAATTTACTAATCACATATTTTTTTTCTTCTTCATTGGAAATATGACTCTCCAAGTCTCTATAAATTTGTTGATAATGATTTTTTAAATCTGACATGTAACTTAACTTCCTTCCGTATTATACTCTTTCCATATATTCCCCAGTTCTTGTATCAATACGAATCACATCTCCAATATTAACAAACATTGGAACTGAAATTTCATAACCATTTTCTAATGTAGCTGGTTTTCCTGAAGTAGTTGTAGTATTACCTGCAAATCCTGGTTCTGTATATGTAACTGTTAATTCAACAAACATTGGTGGCTCTACTGAAAATACATGACCTTTATATGATAAAATTTTCACATTCATGTTTTCTTTTAAAAATTTTAAACTATCACCAAGTTGTTCTTTATTTAATGGTAATTGTTCATATGTTTCATTATCCATAAAATAATAAATACCACTATCATTATATAAGTATTGCATTTCTTTTTTCTCAATTTCTGCTGCTGGATATTTATCAGATGGGTTAAATGTTTTTTCTAAAACTGCTCCAGAAATCACATTTTTTAATTTTGTTCTTACAAAAGCAGCTCCCTTTCCTGGTTTTACATGTTGGAATTCTACTACTTTAAATACATTTCCATCCATTTCAAATGTAGTTCCATTTCTAAAATCTCCTGCCATATATACGTCTGCCATATTTTATTACCCCTTTCAAAATACATTCTTTATTCTAGTACTGTTCTATTATACACCCAATCGCGCCTTAAATCAAGTATTTGGTGCTTTTTTGTTTTTTAGACTAAAATATATTGCAAAAGTGCAGACCGCGTAAGCGACCAAACGAAGTGGCTCTGCCACGGAGTGCGAATTGGAGCAGTTTTCATACTAGTATGTGCAGAAAATCGTAGATTTTCTTGCACAATTGGAAACTGAGACACCAAGGTCAAACGTTGCAATATATTTTAGTTTAATATTTTAAAAAATTATTTCCCCACTATAATCATATTTTTATCCGATTTTGTTAAATTTATGCAACCAGATTTTGTAATTAAAACAGTATCCTCTATTCTTACTCCAAAATTCCCTGGCAAATAAATTCCTGGTTCATTTGTTACTACCATATTTGCTTTTAGAGTATTATCATTTCGGGAACTAATAAATGGTTGCTCGTGAATTTCTAATCCAACGCCATGACCCAAACTATGCACTAAACTATATCCGTTTAATCTAAAATCATTATCTACATTTCTCGCTAAAATACGAATGCTTGCTCCTTCTTTCATATCATTTAATGTCTGTAATTGATTTTTTAGAACTAATTCATAAACTGATTTTACCTTTTCTGGCACATATCCTGCAAAAATTGTTCTTGTCATATCTGAACAATATCCTTTGTATTTACAACCAAAGTCAATGGTAATCGGGTCACCTTCTTCTATTTTTTTATCTGTTGTTTTCGCATGTGGTTTTGAAGAATTTTGTCCAGAAGCAACAATTGTCTCAAATGAAAGGCTCTCTGCTCCATTTTCTAAAAAATATTTCTCTATTTCATAAGCAATCTGCTTTTCTGTCATTCCAATTTGAATAAATTCTAATAAGTGGGTAAAACACTGATCTGTTAATTCACATGCTTTCGTTAATAATTCTATTTCTTTTTCATCTTTTATCATTCTTTGTTTTTCTATCATATTGTCAGTTTCTTCTAAATGATTTGCCTTATATCTTTGCATATAATTTTTATATGTTGCATAAGTAATATAGCTTTCCTCAAATCCTACATTTTCGCAAAATGAGAAAAAGTTTTCATAATCATAGCTACTAATATCTGACATATTGTAAACAATAATGCCATCATCAATGGTTAAGGTAGATTGCACATCTTCTAGATATCTACTATCTGTAATATAATAGTTTTCTTTTCGAGTAATTAATAAAACACCTTCTGCATCTATTCCAGTAAGATATTTTACATTAAGAGGATTAGATACAATCATCCCTTGCATATCTAATCCACGTATTTTTTCTCTTAACCACTTGATTTTTTCATTCATGAAAACCACCACCACTTATTTTTTGTCTTTGATTATTACTGTTTTTCTATTTATTTATCCCTGATACATTCCTAATGTAAAAATTTTCAAAACAATCGTCAATAATAATTCTGGAGGTGTAAAGATAACAATAAGAGAACTTGCTACAATAAATGGTCCAAATGGAATGTAATCATTAAATTTCTTTCTTTTAACAATTAAAATTCCAATACTAATAATAGCTGCTAACAAGAAGGAAAGAACAGATACAATAATAATATTAACCCATCCTAAAAATAGTCCAAGTGTAGCCATGAGTTTTACATCTCCAAATCCCATAGCTTCTTTTCCTGCTATTGCTCCACCTATTAGCGTAATGAGTAAGAAAATTCCTCCACCAACAAGCATTCCTATCATACTATCAATAAAGGCATTCATTCCCATTGTTGTATCTATGATTCCAGATAAAAATGTAAAAACAAGTCCGGTTTCAAACATTGTAAGTGTTAATCTGTTTGGAATAATTTGTAGTTTTAAATCAATGCAAAATGCAGATAATAGCATTGGAGTTAATAGCAAATATTTTGCCAAATCAATGGTAAAGTTAAAATTATACAATAAGCCTACATACATTACTGCTGTGATTAACATTAATATATAGTTTGGCTTTGTTGTTTTTAAATATTCTGTAAAAAACTCTTTTGAAAGAATTTTTTTATATTCAGGCAAACGTTTATTACAATAATCAATTATCTGTCCTACTACTAATCCAATAATTCCTATTAAAACATATGCTAATATGTGAATATCATTAATGTACATTTTTATTTTCTCCTTTTTCTTTGTTGCTTTTCTATTTTTTCTATAATTTTATTTTCTAATGGTCTTTTGATTTTCGTAATGAAAATATCTTTTTCATTAATTGGTTTTACTAAGATAGAAAACATATTGCATCTATTAGCTCCCCATACATCTGTTAATATTTGATCCCCCACTACTGCAATATTTTTACTTTCTAATTGCAATAATTCTTGTGCTTTTTTAAATCCACCCTTCAAAGGTTTCATAGCAAGATAAAAATAAGGAATGTCTAACTTTTTTGCAATTGTTTCCACTTTGTTCTTATCATTGCTATTAGATACAATGCAAAGTTTCATTTTTTCCTTTTTTATTTTATCAATCCATTTTTCCAACCCTTCAATCAATAACTTGTCATAATCAATCAGTGTATTATCTACATCTAAAATAATTCCCTTTATTTGATATTGGTTCAACATTTGAACCGTAATTTCTGTTACATTATTTAAGTATAATTTCGGATATAAGTTCATGTTGCCTCCAACGCTTCTTTTTCCATATTTTTCTTTCATAATATTATCAATATGCTAATAATTTGTCAAGGAGAACTTGGAATTTTTAGGATTAAAAAAATGTCAATAAAGTAGGACCAAAGGGGACTGTCCCCAATGGTCCTGCTTAGAACTCCTCTTCTGTTAATGCATACTCATTCTTAATAATTTCCATAATAATATTGACTGTTTTTTCTAGGTTATTATTTTTTATAACATAATCATACATCCCTATCTTAGATTCCTCAAAATCAAATCGATTTAACCTTAATTGTATTTCTTTAATGCTTGGTTTGTCTATTCTTTGTTCTAAACGGCTTTGCAATATTGCTTTTGGAACACGTAGGAAAATAGTAACAATTTTCACATCATCTTTTAATAACTTTAAAAGATTTTCTACTCCATTTACTTCTATATCTTTGACAATTATTTTTCCATTTTGTATTTTTTCGTTTAGCAATTTTTTAGATGTTCCATAATAGTGTTCATGATGCACACTATACTCATATAATTCACCATTATGGATCATTGTTTCAAATTCTTGTGTCGTTACAAAATGATAAGTAACACCTGGTATGTCATTATTTCTTGGTGGTCTATCTGTATAAGATGGTAAAGATTCTACATTTTCCATTCTTCGCATCAATTCTTTTTTTATTGTATCCTTTCCAGCTCCAGATACTCCAGACAATAATACTAACATACTTTCACCTTACCTTCTGCGATTTCATCTGCTGCTAGAGAAACTGGAGATGGTTCTTCTTTTTTGGTAAGTGGAGTACTTCCTGCTGATAGTTGTCTTGCTCTTCTTGCTGTCATAACAACTAATTGAAAACGATTATCTACTTTTTCTAATAATTCTAATACAGTTGGTTTTACTAACATATTTCTTCCTTCTTTACTAAATATTTAGATTTTTATGGTATCTAGAAACCTTTTTTAAATTTCTTCTGAATCTTTTTGAGCATTTTCTTCTTCAAATCTTCCGGCAATTGTTTCTGGTTGTATAGCAGATAATACCATATGATCTGAATCCATAATAATGACTGCTCTTGTTTTTCTTCCACAAGTAGCATCAATTGCTCTTCCTTGATCTTTTGCTTCTTGAATAATTCTTTTGACTGGTGCAGATTCTGGACTGATAATTGCAATAATTCTATTTGCCACAATAATATTTCCAAACCCAACATTAATTAATTGCATAAAAACCTCCTATCTGTTCCTTTAAAATTAGCACTCTGTTTTATATACTTTGTTTCATTCTCTCTCTATTATTCTATATTTTGAATTTGTTCTCTAATATCTTCTAATTCTGTCTTAGTGTCAATAACTAAATTGGTGATTTCTAATTTTCCAGATTTTGAACCAATGGTATTAGTTTCTCTATTCATTTCTTGCACTAAAAAATCAATTTTTTTACCACATGGTTTTTCTTCTTCTAACAGATTTTGAAACTGTAAAATATGGCTTTTTAGCCTAGTTACTTCCTCTTCTACAGATGATTTATCTGCAAATATAACTGTTTCTTGTGCTAATCTATTTTGATCTATAACATCAGTTTTTAAAATTTCCTTGACTCTCTCCTCTAATTTTACTACATATTCTTCAATAAGTCCAGTAGAAAGCTTAGAAATTTGATCTACATTTTTCTCTATATTTTGCAACCTTACTTCTAAATCTTGTTTTATTTTTAGCCCTTCAATACTTCTCATATCAATAAAATTATCTAGTGCATTTTCCAAACATTCTGACATTTCGCTCCAAATAGTTTCTAAATTTTCTTCCGCAATTTGTATATTTAGGACATCTGGCATTTTAGCTATTTCTGTTACATGTATTTTTCCTTCTATTCCTGTTTGTTCTGCCAAATTAGTTAATTCTTGTACATATAGGTTTGCTAATTCTTGGTTAAAAATAACATTTTTTCCTTCAATTCCATAATTGACATAATTGATAAAAACTTCTATTTTTCCTCTAGAAATTCGGTTTAAGACTGCTTTCCTAATTTTATCTTCTAAATAGAAGAGATTACGAGGTGCTTTAATTGAAATATCTGCGTATTTATGATTGACAGAACGAATTTCTACTAAATACTCTCGTCCCTCTTTTTCTAGTTTAGCTCTTCCAAAACCTGTCATGCTTTTCATTGACTATTTCCTCTTTCTTTATTCTATTTTGTTCATACTATGCTTATCTTTTCTTATTTTTAATGATTTCTTTCATATTATTAATAAAATATTGCTTTTTCATTTTTTTATAAATGATAATTGCCTTTGCAATGTAATAAATAGCAAATATATAGGTAATCATAACTGTAATCGGAATGAATTTATCTGCCATCATGATATTGACATAAATTAAACTAATTGTGATAAGGGCTATTATTAAAACTTCAATTCCGTGGATTGCATGTCTTCCACTATCTTTTTTGTAAGCATACTCAAAAGTTCCAATTGCAATTACTAATACTACTAAACTAAATACTTTCAAATCTACTAGAAATACAGCATTTTCAATGTTAATAAATCCAAGAATAATAAAGTTGAAATAAAACATCATAATAACTGCTAAGCAGATGTTTTGAAATACTCTTGTATTGATTTTATTCAATTCTGCTTCTGGTATTTGCTTATTAGACTTCATTTCTTTTTCAATAGTTTCTTGCATTTGTTTTATTTCATTTTTTGTTAATTGCTTCTTTTCATTTTTGTTAGTTATTTCGTTCTTTTCGTCATTGTTTTCTACTTCTTCTTTTTCATCATTTTCTGTTGAGGAAATTTGTTTACTATTCTTTTTATTTTCTTTTACTTCTTGCTTTTTTGAATTTGCAGTATCTGCTTTAGAAGTAGAGTTTTTATTCTTACTAGCTTTACTAGCTGATGTTTTTACTGTAGTTTGTTTCTTTTTTGTTTGTTGTTTTTCCTTAGTATTCTGTTTTTGTTCCATCTCTTGTTTTTGCTCTTGTTTAATAGGGCTTTTGATTTGCTCGTTTTTTTCTTTTTTGTTATTTTCTTCTGCCTCTTTTACTTCTTCTTGTGTTTTATTGTTTACCTCTATTGTATTTTTATTACTATTTTTTTGTTCTGCACTTTTCTTTTTTTGATTTGGCATATTTTGTTCCTCCCCTACATCTCATATTCATATATAATATTACTCATGATTACTAAAGAAGCTGTTTCTGTTCGTAAAATTCTATTTCCTAATGTAACTTTTCTGGCTCCCACTTCTGTTAACTGATCTAGTTCATTTTTGTCAATTCCGCCTTCTGGTCCAATAACTACTCCTATTTTTAGATTAGGTGTATTTTCTAACTTTTTTAGTTCTTGCTTTAATGTAATATTTTCCTCATTTTCATATGCTAAAAGAACTAAATCAAATTCCGGAATTTTGTTACATAATTCTTTTAGTTCAATTGGCTTTGCAATTGTGGGAATATAATCTCTTCCACTTTGCTTCGCAGCAGCTTCTGCTATTTTCTGCCATCTAGCCACTTTTTTAGTTTTCTCTTTCTCCTCTAATTTAACAATACATCTTGACATCATTACTGGTACAATTTCTTTTGCCCCAATTTCTGTATTCTTTTGAATGATATATTCCATTTTATCTGCTTTTGGAATACCCTGAAAAATAGTAACTTGCACTTTTGGTTCTGTATTTGATTTTTGGTAATCTATGATGGTACAAGTAATATCATCTGATGTAATTTTAGTAATCTTTGTTTTATAGTTTAAATTAGTTTCTTTATCGCAAATGAGAAGTTCATCATTTAATTTTGCTCTTAATACTTGTGAAATGTGTTTTACATCTTCACCTACTATTTGAATATTACTATCATGAATTTGAGTAGTATTGATAAAAAACTTTGGCATTATTCTTTTGAAATAGTATTCTATTTCTTCCTCCTAGTATATATTGAATTTAGTAACTTGCTTTGACATTATCATTATATAATAGTTTTATAAGTATTGCAAATATATTTTTTCTTAAGTTTCACAAAGATATAAAAAATATAGTGATTCTTTTACACAATGTTATTGAATTCACTATACTTTGCATTTTAATATTTATTTTCAAGTTAAAAATTGCTTATTATTTTAATAAGAATAGCTATATTGTTCCATTAACCATGAGTAATAATCAAATACATCCAAAGTTTCTGGAATACCATAATCTACTCCATAAGTTTCAACTGTAATACTCTTAATAACTGGCTTTTCTTTTGGTGTGTCAGAAGCTATTTTATTTCCCTCTTCATCTTTTGGAGCTTCTTCACCTTCTTCTAGTTCACTATCTCTATAGTAAACTTCTGTATTAGCAATTTCTTCTACTACATCCATTCCTTCAATTACTTTTCCAAAAGCTGCATATACACCATCTAATGAGGTATTATCCTCTGTCATAATAAAGAATTGAGAACTTGCCGAATTATATCCTTGTGTTGTTAAAGCAGTACTTACACTACTATAATCTGTTCTTGCCATAGAGATAACGCCTTTTTCATGTTTCAAATTATTTTCGTTATATCCATTTGCAATAAATTCACCTGGAATATTATATTCTTTATCTTCAGAAACATCATCCTGAATATCGCTTAAACTTGCATAACCAGAACCATCTCCATTTTTATCTCCACCTTGGATCATAAAATCTGGAATAGTTCTATGAAATGTAAGTCCATTATAAAATCCACGATTTGCTAAACGAATAAAATTAATAACTGTATTTGGTGCTTTATCTGGGTAAAGTTCTATTTTAACAGTGCCATATCCTTCTACCTCCATAGTAGCAACAGGATTTGGAATATCTACTGTTAACTTTTTGTAAAAACCATAACTTACAAATGCAATTCCTGCAATTAGTAAAATAATCCCTAATATCAATAATATTCTAACAAAAACTTTCATTCTTTCTTCTCCTTTTCCTACTGTGTCAGTTTTGGGACGTTCCTATTTTCTGACAAATTGTCAGTCATAGCTACGTCCCACGACTGACAATTTGTCAGTCTGGGGACACACCTTATCTCTAAAAACTGTGCCTATTATATAATTACAATATAAAATTGTCAAATACAAATTGTTCTTGCATACGTTTTAATGATTGCTTAATTGTTCTAGCTCTTACCTCTCCAATGCCATCTACATCATCTAGTTGCTGTAAATCAGCTTCTAAAATATGTTGAAAAGACTTGAATGACTTAACTAAATTATCAACAATATTGCTTGGCATTCTTGGCACTTTATTTAAAATTCTGTATCCTCTTGTATACACTGCTACTTCATCATAATTGTCAAAATCCTCATATCCCAATGCTTTTGCTAGTTTTTCTGCTATTAACAAATCATCATGTTCTAGATTCTGAATTTCTTCTAATACTTTTTCTGGTGTTCTTTTCTTGCCAGGAGCAATGTAGTCTTTAATAATTAATAATTCCTCTTTTTCTAAGTCTCCTACTAGTTCTTCTAACTGCATTTCTAACAGTCTTCCTTCTTCCCCTAACTCAAAAATGGCTTTTTCTACTTCTTCTACTACTTTCATCACCATTTCGGCACGTTGAATTGCATTAATCACATTTTCTAATGTAACAATATCATTAAACTCATATTCATTTAATAAATTCAATTTATTATCAAATACTTTTTTATATTTTTCTACTGTTTGTAATGCTTGGTTGGCTTTTGAAATCACTTTTGATGTATCTTCTAATACATAACGTGTATTTCCTTTGAAAATAGTAATAATACTTCTTCTTTGAGAAATACTAATTACTAAAGCCCCTGTTTGTTTTGCAGCACGTTCAGCAGTACGATGTCTTGTACCTGTTTCAGTAGTTGGAATGGTAGAAGATGGAATGAGTTGTGTGTTGGCATATAATATTTTTTTAAAATCTGCACTTAGTACAATAGCCCCATCCATTTTAGCTAACTCATAAAGCCTAGAAGAAGTATAATCAATATCTAATTGAAATCCTCCATCTACTAAGTCGAGTACTTCTTTGTTATCTGCAATGACAATTAATGCACCTGTTTTCGCTTTCAAGATATTTTCCAATCCATCACAAATAGCAGTACCTGGTGCAATTGATTTTAAAATCTCGGTAATGATACTATCTTCTTTCTTGATTGCCATTTTAGCCTCCTTCTTATTTTAATCCCACTGCTTTCATTGCTTCATTGATATTTTTTACACCTATTATATCTAATTTAAACGATTCTTTCAATAGTTTCTTATTACTTTCTGGTATAATACAGGTTTGAAATCCGAGTTTTTCCGCTTCTTTTAATCTTTTTTCAATTAAGTTCACTGCTCTTACTTCTCCAGTTAAACCTACTTCTCCAATCACAACTGTTTTTTTATCTATACTAATGTTTTTAAAACTAGAAGCACAAACTAAAACCATTCCTAAATCCACAGCTGGCTCATTAATACGAATTCCACTAACAACATTCAAATAAATATCTTGTGTACCTAAAGCTAGTCCCGCCTTTTTTTCTAAAACAGCTACTAATAAAGTAAGTCTGTTATAATCAATTCCATTTGCAGTTCTTCTAGGCATTCCAAATATACTTGGACTTGTTAACGCTTGGAGTTCAATAAGCAATGGTCTTGTTCCTTCCATTGTTGCAACAATCACAGATCCTGATGGATTATCATCTCTTTCTGATATTAATACAGAAGAAGGATTTGTGATCTCTGTCATTCCCTCATTCTGCATTTCAAACATTCCTACTTCATTTGTTGAACCAAAACGATTTTTTACACTACGTAGAATACGATAAGAAAAATATCTCTCTCCTTCAATATATAACACTGTATCTACCATATGCTCTAAAACTCTAGGTCCTGCTATATTTCCTTCTTTAGTCACATGTCCTATAATAATAGTAGTAATTTCATTTCCTTTGCAAATACGCATAATACGGGCAGTGATTTCTCTTACTTGACTTACTGTTCCTGCTGCTGAAGATATTTCATCTGAATACATTGTTTGAATGGAATCAATAATCACCAATTTAGGTTTTATTTCTAAGATTGCATTTTCAATTAACTCAATATCTGTTTCTCCTAAAAATAAAATATCATCATTATGAATATTTAATCTGTCCGCTCTTAATTTAATTTGTTCAGCAGACTCTTCTCCTGATACATATAATACTTTTCCTTCTCCTTGTACTTTATCACAAAGTTGTAAAATGAGTGTTGATTTTCCTATACCCGGTTCTCCACCTACTAAGATTAAGGAACCTTTTACTAATCCTCCTCCAAGTACACGGTCTAATTCCCCTATTCCTGTATGAGTACGTACTGCATCTTTCCCTACTACTTCGTTTAATTTCTTTGGTGTTACAATTTTGTTTTTACTTTGGCTAGTTGCTGTATCTTTAGCTAGTTTTTCTTCATAAAAAGTATTCCATTCATTACATCCAGGGCATTTTCCTAACCATTTTGTTGACTCATATCCACAACTGCTACATACAAATATTGTCTTTGTTTTTGCCATTTTTGCTCTCCTTTTTGTGTCAGTCTTGGGACGTTCCTCAAAACTGACAAATTGTCAGTCATAGGTACGTCCCAGCACTGACAAATTGTCAGTTGTGGGGACACACCTATCGTCTATAACACTTTATTTTGCTATGTTCTTTCTTCTTTATTTTTAATTGCTCTATATATCATTCTTTCAGTAACTCCTAAAATTCTTGCTAATTGTTTTTTCCCTATTTTTGGTATTTGTGCTAGTTGATATATAATTTCATCTCTTTTTTTAATATCAAAAGTTTGTATTGCTAAAAAATTATTACTTTTGAGGACTTCCTTCACTTTTTCAATTGCTTCATCATCATCTAATGCTCTTTTCTCTACCATTTCCATTTCGATTTCTTCTTCTAAACAGCTCTTGTAATTCTTATGAAAATATAAAAAATCTTTTACATCATCATTAAAATAATGCAAGATTATAGAAGTATCGATTAAATTTGATTTTTTTACGTATTCATGATAACTACTCCAGTTATAATCTATAGACTTACAAATTCCCGATTTTTTTGGATTATAGTGAATATATCTTAATGTATTAAGTAAATATTCCAAAGATTCTACACATTTGCTATTAAATCTGTTATAAAATACATGTCCTATTCTTTTATATTTTTTATTAAAATAGCAAGCATAACTAGTTGCTAGTGATTGTATTATTTTAGATATATCTTCTTTTTTATTACGAATTAACAAGTGGACATGATTATTCATTAATACATATGCATATAGGTCATAATCATATTTTTCTTTTGTGTTTTTCAAATATTTTAGAAATTTCCTTTTATCCTCTTCATCAAAAAAAATTTCTTGTTGGTTAATACTACGAAGTATAACATGATATACATTTGAGTACGATTTTTTATATTGTCTAGCTATTCTGGGCATTATTTTCTCTCCTTTCAAAATAATTCTAACTTGATAAATTAATGCCCCCTATTAACTATCCAAATATTATTGATTTTTAATATATCATATTTTCATGTAAAAATCTACATAAAAAGAAAAAAATGGTATAATCTACCATTTAATCTTTATAATAATATTTTTTGTAGAAAAAAATTGCGCAAAAGACATTTTTGCAAAAGCAGTTATAGGCAATAATTCGAGACATAGGTCTGTCCCCTAAGCTGACATTTTGTCAGTACTGGGACGTACCTATGACTGACAATTTGTCATTTTAGAGGAACGTCCCAAGACTGACAAACATTGCATGTGACCATGCAAGAGCATTTACCCAAGCCGGCTGCATTGTTTGGTTATCTACTTGTTCTGCCAAAAATCCATGTTCATTTGCAGTATTAACCACATATCTTAAGCATTCTTTTGCTTTTTGTTTTTCTCCTGCTTCTAAATAATACATTCCCATCCATAGTGTTGCAATTGGCCATGGATTATTTCCTCCACAATAGTGATCTTGCTCAAACCTTAAATATCCACCTGTATAAGTTCTTAATGTCATATTAATTTTTTCAATCGTATTTAATACCTTTTTCTCTTTTGGTGAAAAGAGATGAAATGGTGTTACAATTCCTAATTGGCTAATATCTGTTTTAATATCATTTAAATTTCTTAAAAAGCTTTTGGTATTTTCATCATATAAATGACTGGAAATATACTTTTTAATTTCTTCTTGATATTTGATGATTTTAGTTTCTAACTTGTTCATTGCTTCTACTTTTAATCGATTATTTTGTTCAAAGCCTGGTTTTAATATTTTATGGATTTCTTGCATCGACTGGAAGGCAGCATAGATACTTGCCAATGAATATAAATGAACTCCCTCATGCATTTCCCATAAGTCATAACTTACTGGTAATTTTTCTCTATCTTCTGTATGATAGGTTGCTTCTATTTCTTGTTTTACTACGTCTGACTGGTCTTTTGTTCCTAAAATATTATCCATATATCTGCATAAAAATTTAGCTGCATTTTCACACATTTTATAAGTATCTTTTAAGAATTTGGCATCTTTTACAAATAAATAATGTTCATATACCCCATAAATGACACTTGCAGTTTCATCTATTTGATATCCCCAACATGGAGCCAAACTTCCGTCTGTATAAAATCTTTGCTCCCACATCCCATTTTTACTTTGTGTTTCTTTGCAAAAGGTTTTATAAAATTTATCTGTTTCTTTCGTCATTTTAAGGTAATCCATTGCTTTTGTAATAAATACCGCATCTCTTGGCCAGCAGTAAGCATATCTACCACATCTGCTCATCTGCTCGTCTACTTCTACACTAGCTGCAATGCCACCTGTTTCTTGGTTAATTAAAAGTGGATATAATAAAATAGTTCTTTGATAAATTTGGTTATATTTTTTATTAAACTCATTGGTTTCTGGCCTTAGTGCTGTTCCTACATGATCTTTGACATATTTCTTCCAATACTTTTCTACTACTTGTTCTTCTTTTGCGATATCCATTTTTTTAATTTCCGCAAAATCCTTTTTTAATTCTTCTTCTGTCATTTTTTCTGTATTTTGGCGGAAATACAAATAAATAACTAACTTTTTCTTCTCTCCTGGCTTTATCAAGCCTATATCATAGCTAATACTAGAATCACAAGACATTCCAATATAGTCCTTATCATGAATTTCTCCACTTGAAATAGTTTCGTTTGTGTCATTTAATTGATAGCTCAAAAGTGGTGTTTTTGAAAAGGTATACATAGCATTATCATGACAATATTGAACAAGCATATTGTCTTTGATAACAGATCCTACCATATTATTAAAATCAGAAAACAATTTAGCATGAATTAAAAAATTAACATGTAAATCTATATTATTCTTATTTTCAAATTCATATTTTTTAACTAATACACTCTTTTTTAATAGAGCAAAGTCAGTTTGTTTAACAGATAGTTGAAAATAAGTATTGAAAATTTCTGTATTTAAAATATTGGTATTTTCTGTATAGTATTGGCGATATTGATTATTGATATCTTCATGTAAATAAATCATACCAGAATCATTAATTTTCACTCCTGTTACAAATTCATCAATCCAGCTTCTAAAATCTGGCATAGGATACATTACTCTCAAAAGTTCCCCTTTTTTGGTATAGCTTGCTGTAATATTTTTTCCTCCTATAATTGCATCATTATCATATTTATTTTTCATGAGTTACTCCTTTTTATCACATTTTATTGATTTTTGGTTAGTTTTGCGTCTTTGTCAGTTTTGTCAGTTGTCAGTTTTGGGACGTTCCTTCAAACTGACAAAATGTCAGTGAAAGGAACGTCCCGGGACTGACAATTCGTCAGTCGTAGGGACACACCTTAATGTAAATTTTCCGTATTTCAAGCCTTTTCTACTATTTTTACAATCTGTTCTTCAATTTGGTTTAATCTTAATTTTAAAAGATGAATTGCATCATCTGAAGCATTTTGCACCAAATATTCTTCTTTGACAATTGTTTCCATATCGTCTAATTCTTCTTTTAATGTCTTAATCTTGTCTAGTACATCTCTTCTTTCTACAATTTCTTGGCAAACTGGCTGAATTGTTTGTTCCATTGTTAATTGTTCATCTAATGTATAGGTTTGACCATAATCTGGTATTGTCACCGGAATATTGGTTGTCTCTAGTATTTTATCTTTTAAAACCACTTGTCCATCTGGTTCTCCATGTACTAAAAAGATGTGTTTTGGCTTTGTAATGAAAGAATAAATAAAGTTTAATAACCATTCTTGGTCTGCGTGTCCTGAATAACCTTCAATATATTCTACTCTTGCGTTAACCGCTATTTCTTCTCCAAAAATTTTTACTTTTTTCTCACCATCTACTAATCTTCTTCCTAAGGTTCCTGGTGCTTGGTAACCTACAAATAATATGGTACTATTTGGATCCCATAAATGGTGTTTTAAGTGATGTTTAATTCTTCCTACTTCACACATTCCACTGGCAGATATAATGATGGCAGATTCTTCTCTTGCATTTAACATCTTAGATTCTTCTGCTGTTCTAGTGAATTGCAAGCCTGGAAATTCTAGCGGATTATCTCCTCTTTCGATAATTGCTTGCGTTTCTTCATCAAACAAATCTGCATTTTCTCTGAAAATCTCTGTTGCCGAAATAGCAAGCGGACTGTCTACATACACTGGTACTTTCATCAATGTTTGATATTTTTCTTTAAATTCTTCACTTGTTTGTTGCTCTTTTAAATTATTGATTTCATATAGGATTTCTTGTGTTCTTCCTACTGCAAAAGATGGAATTACTACAGTTCCTCCTTTATTTAAGGTCTCTGAAACAATATTTAAAAATAAATTTGCTTTATCATCATTTCTCATATGAAGTCTG
>CALXQF010000014.1 GCA_944390505.1 uncultured Clostridia bacterium
TGAGCACATTTATTACTTATCGAAACAGCATGCTAGCCCTTATCTCTGGAAAGTTAAAAAAAGTTTCCAAAAAATTGTATGTTATTAATGATAAAATAAAAGAATGTGCTAATATGAATCAATATCAGTTATATGGTGAATTAATTACAAGCAATTTGTATCAGATTTCTAAAGAGCATCTTTCCCATATAGAATTATTTAATTATTATACTAATCAGACAGTAGATATTCCGTTAGACATCGCATTGTCTCCTGTCGAAAACGCAAAAAAATATTTTAAGAAATATCATAAGCTAAAAGCTACTTTTGATTATGTACAAGTTCAAAAATTAGAATTAGAAAAAGAAGTCAATTATTTAGAAAGTATTGTATATGAAATACAGTCTGCCGGAAATATTCAAGATATTGATTCTGTTTATGAAGAAATTCAAGACTCTCTCATAACAAACAAAAAGAAAACTGTAAGGGGAAATAAGAAACAAAACAAGAAACAACAAAAAATACATAACAATTCTCAACCAATCCAATATATGGTTGATAATTTTAAAATATTAGTTGGTAAAAATAATAAGCAAAATGATTATTTAACCTTTAAAGTTGCACAAAAAGAAGACATTTGGTTCCATGTAAAAGATATGCAAGGAAGTCATGTTATATTAATGACAAATGGTCATGTGCCATCTCAAGAAATAATTAATCAATGTGCTAGTATAGCAGCTTACCATAGTAAGGCTAGTCAATCTTCTAATGTAGCCGTAGATTACACTATTACAAAGTATGTAAAGAAGCCTAATGGTGCAAAGCCTGGAATGGTTATTTATACTAATCAAAAAACTGTTAATGTGCAACCAAAAAAATTACCCGCATCATAAGATGCGGGTTTTCCCTAATTAGGGAATGCTGTTGAGGATTTAAGCGATTATTTTGATACGAGTGATGTCCCACGGAAGAAGTACGGCCAGTTCCTCCTTCAATCTTCTTTGCACGTCGAAGCTCATGCTTTCTTTGAACGTCAGTTCCAAAGTGCCAGTGCCGGAGTCGTGGTAATCATATAAATAGTTGTGTTCTTCGAACACGGCGATGATTTCCCGAACTTTCTTCTCCAAGCTGTTATAGGTTGTCATAATAAACCCTCCTAAAATATAATGGGTATCGCTATATATAATTATAGCACAATTGTTTCTTAAAGTCAAAGGATACATAAATCACATTGCTTCTTGGTACAACCTGATGAAATCTTCTTTTGTTACTTCTCTTGGATTTCCTGGCTTGCATGGATCTTCCATAGCCTTGTCAGCAAGCATTGGGATATCTTCTTCTTTTCCACCTACATCACGTACAGTTTGTGTAATTCCTACTTTTTCAGATAAATCTTTAATTTTTTCACAGAAAGTATTAATTACTTCTTCTTTCGTGAATTTAGTTGCATCTACATGAAATGCTTGTGTTAAAATTTCTCTGTATTCTTCATAACTTACTTCTCCATTAAATCTCATGACTATTGGAAGTAAAATCGCATTTGCTAAGCCATGTGGCGTATCATATACAGCACCTAATTGATGTGCCATAGAATGTACAATTCCAAGTCCCACATTAGAAAATGCCATACCTGCAATATATTGTCCTAATCCCACATTATTAATTGCCTCTTGGTCTTTTTCATTCACTGATTTTTCTAGGTTATCATAAATTAATTGAATTGCTTTCATTGAAAACATTTGTGACATTGTATTTCTATTTTTCGTAATATATCCTTCTATCGCATGAGTTAAAGCATCCATTCCTGTAGAAGATGCAATTGATTTTGGCATAGAAGCCATTAACTCTGTATCTACAATTGCCATAATTGGAATATCATGTTCATCTACACAAACCATTTTAATTTCTTTTGCTGGGTCTGTGATAACATAATTAATTGTCACTTCTGCTGCTGTACCTGCAGTAGTAGGTAATGCTATAATAGGAAGACCTTTGTTTTTGGTATTAGATGCTCCATTTAAAGAAACAATATCAGCTCTATCTGGATTGGTCATAACAATAGAAATTGCTTTTGCTGTATCAATACTAGAACCTCCACCAACTGCTACAATTAAATCTGCTCCTATTTCCTTACACATTGTAAGTCCAGCATTAACATTTTCAATTGGTGGGTTTGGAAGTACTTCATGAAATACTCCATATTCTATTTTTGCTTCATCTAAAAGGTCTGTTACTTTTTTAGTAACACCCACTTCATATAAAGATTTATCAGTAACAACTAATATTTTTTTATAGCCTCTTTTTTGAATTTCTTCTGGTAAAACACTTCTTGCATTTTCACCAAAATAAGAAGTCTCGTTTAACACAAATTTTGTAATTGGCATTTTTCTTTCCTCCTTATATTATTAATTTTTATTTTATATTGTTTTAATAGCAGATAATATTTTAGTTTTTTATCTAATTGCTCTGAAATAGTTTTTTAAAACAAAATATAGTAAATTCGTTAGCACCGCGCAGCGACCAAACGAAGCCATTAGGCTGAGTGCGATTGGAGCAGCCTACTTACTATTCTTTTAATAAGGAGGCTGCGACCAGCAAGGTGCCAGAATTACTATATTTTGTTTTAAGCACACTTTCTTATGCAGTTGGGGCGAGCAGAAAAATTAATATTATCCCACCATCCAAGCAAGTAATTAATTATAAAATGTTTTTCAAAATCACAGTCTTAATACGTGACATTTCTTGTAAAGTAGTAAGCACGCCCTCATTACCAATACCACTATGTTTCCAGCCACCAAATGGCATTTCAAATGAACGATAGAAGCTTGCACCATTGACAACTGCGCCACCACATTCTAATCTATTAGCAACTTTAATACCTTTTGAATAATCTTTTGTGATAACACAACCACATAAACCATAAGAAGATTGATTTGCAATTTCAATCGCTTCTTCTACATCATCAAATCCAAGAACAGGAATAACTGGTCCGAATATTTCCATATCTTTCATGACTTCCATATCCTTAGTTACATTGTCTAAAATAGTTGGTGTGTAGTAAGCATCTTCTCTTTTACCACCACATACAAGTGTTGCGCCTTCTGTAATTGTTTGGTTAACTTGTTCTTCGATTCGTTTTGCAGCATTAATATTAATCATTGGTCCCATGTCTGTTTCCATAGAACTTGGATCACCAATTTTTAAGCTGGCAATTAATTCTTTTACTCTTTCAATAAATTCTGCTTTTCTAGAATTATGAATTAAAAATCTTTTACTTGCACAACATACTTGTCCACCATTATATAGTCTTCCCCATTTTACTTCTGGGATTGCTAAGTCCATATCTCCATCTTCTAAAAAGATAAATGCATCATTACCACCAAGTTCTAACATGATATGTGTTAGATTTTTAGATGCTGTACCCATTGTTTGAATACCTGCTGCTGTACCTCCTGTTAAAGAAACTAGATGTACACCTGGATGTCCTGCTAAAGCTTGTCCAGCCACTGGACCATCTCCTGTTAAAATTTGAATACATCCTACTGGAACTCCTGCTTCAATCATTAATTTTACATATTCAATTAAAGTTAATGGATTATAGTTAGATGGTTTTACAATAATGCTATTTCCCATCATTAATGCTGGTGGAACTTTTTGGCAGAATAAGTCACTTGGAAAATTAAATGGAATAATTGCTGCAATAACACCAAGTGGTTCTCTTTGCACTATTTGCATTGTTTTTTCTTGTCCAGCTTCACTTCCTGCTGGAATACTCTCTGTATATAAATGTTTTGCTCTTTCTACAAATCCACGTACACCAATTTTTACATTTGCAATTTCTCCATAAGCTTCTTTAATTGGTTTTCCTGTTTCTTCTGAAAGAAGTTTTGCTAATCTATCTTTGTTTTCTTCTACCAAATCTACAAATTTATATAGAATATCTGCCCTATCATAAATAGAAACTTTTGCCCATTTCTTTTGTTCTACTTGTGCAACTTTTACTGCCTCATCTACATCCTCCAAAGTAACATTTGGAACTGTATCAATTAACTCACTAGTTGCTGGATTTAGCACTTCAATCACTGCTTTATTAGAAGCATCTTTCCACTCATAACCTATTAAATTTTTCATACCTTTACCTCCTATTTCATTCTTTTTTCTGGACATTTCTGTCAAGCCTGTTTCCAGACTTTTTGTCATAGTTTCGAGTCTGTTTTCAGGCTCGACTCTTCATTTTCCAAATCCTGTGAATGATAACATTAAACCACCACAAGTATTTGCTCCATGGTCTTTTGAACCATATTCTCCGAAAGTAAAGATTGTCATAAATGGAACACCTTTTGTTTCTTTCTTTAATTGTTTTACTACTTCATCAATTCTGTCTCCAATACCTAATTTTCTACCACCACAATGAACTAATAGGTATGCTCCAACATCACTATCTAATTCTTTATTTACTTCTTTTACAGCTTTTCCTGTAGAATCGATTAACTCATCTACTGTTGCTTCCATTTGAATTACTGCAGTATTCACTGCTAAATCATTTCCAATATTCATAGAATAATCTTTATTTCCTACCATTGGGTGACGAATTGCAATTAAATCACCTAATCTATCTTTTACACCAAGTGGTGCTAAAATAGTAGCAGATAATAAATTATTACCCATTAATTTTTTAGCATCTTTACCTGTCCACTCTGCATATTTTTTCATTGCAGGAATTCCATCAATTTCCTTTAATGTTCTTTTTCCTTCTAATTCGGTAATAATTCCAGAGTTAGTTGTTTCATGATATGCACCTGTATAAACATTTGCCATAGGTTTGTCTGTATAGAAAAATGCTACTGCTACACCTTCTGAAAATACACTATCATTCGTAAATATTTTCCAGTTTCCTTCTACTGTATTATCAGCTGCACTTCCTCCAAAGAAAGGCACTCTACCAATTACATCTTCAATACCTTTTAAACATTCCTCTTCTTCTGCTGGATTTGCTACCATATAAAAATAAGCTGGTGCATCAGTTTTACCTGCATTTTTCATTGCTTCCATAGCAACTTTTCTACCAGTCTCTCTTGCAGATTTTCCTTTTTTAGAGCCTGCTACTCCAACTGTAGTATCTGGGTCACCTATTGCCATAATACCTACAAATCCATTATCTGATGAAATAAATCCATCTGGAACAATAATACCTCCACTTGATGTACAACCAATAATTGGTGCTGTTCCTAATTCTTCTTTTGCACCTTCTAGTACCTTTTTTACATCATTGTCACATGAAGTGTATAAAAAAGCCACCTTTGTTTGAACTAAATCAACTACAGCTTTTGCTGCTGAAGTTCTTCCTGCTACAACACTGTCTGCATCTGTACTCCATCCTATGTTTGCCTTTAACATAATAAGATTCCTCCTTTGTTTAATATATATTTTAAAAATGAATATCATTATTCATATGCTTTCATTATATACTATAATTCTAAAAAAAGATACAAGAAATTGTAAAAAATTTGTGAAATTTTTGCTACTATTTGTTACTATTGTACTATATTAAATCTTAATATTCAATTTATTAAACGCTAATTTTAGTATGTATAATTCTTTTTATCATAATTAATTCTTTGACTTCTTGGATTTCATAAAAGATTAAATAATTTTTATAGATTAAAAAACGATTTTGAGTGTCAGCATATATCTGACCAATATATGGAAAAACTTCTAAAATTGAAATTTTATTTAAGATACCTAAAATAATATCATTTGCGATATTCGGCTCGTGTAAATAAATGGTAATATATTCTTCTATTTTTTCTAAATCTCTTAAGGATTTTTTACTATAAGTTATGAAAATAAAGTTTTCTTTCCTCTCTTGGTATGCTAAAAAATTTTATCATTTCTTCTTGTGTATAAGTAATATTACCATTTTTGATTTGCTCATCATCTGATTCTAATAATAATTTATCAATTATTTCTTTCTGTTTTTCTGTAAATTGCATTTATTTTTCTTCCTTCCTCTTATTTTTTATAATAGTATTTTTGCTCTTACTTTGCACTATCTTTTTAATCTGATATTTCTATTAAAGCATATTTTATTTTATATTGCAAGAAAAAGTGGACGACAAAATTCGACATGATATATTTTTTCTCTTGGTTTTCATGCCTTCAATATCTATTTTTAATAATTTTCTTAAATTCCCGTTTTATACTCTATTTCTTCCATATGAGGAAACATTTCTTTTACTCTTTTAAATGTAATCATGCTATGTCTTGGTTGTGGGTTTTTAGAATGTTCTGACAACAATTTTTGTGTATAACAATTTTCTGATGTTTTAAATAATAAATAGCGATTTCTTACATAAGTAAAATAAATTTGATATCCATCATCTAAATTTTGATTAAATTCTTCAAAACTATATCTGCCGTCCATTTTTTCTCCTAACCTATTCACACATATTATTAAATTCTTCTTCTGAAATTATAGTAATTCCTAATTCTTGTGCCTTTCTTAACTTACTTCCTGCATCTTCTCCTGCCAAAACGTAATCTGTCTTTTTAGAAACAGAAGATGATGTTTTTCCTCCGAATTTTTCAATAATCTCACTTGCTTGTTCTCTAGAATAATGCTCTAAACCACCTGTTAATACAAAAGTCTTTCCTTCAAAACGATTATCTGCATTTTCTTCTTTGATTGTTTCCATGTTAACACCTGCTGTTTTTAATTTGTCAATCAAATCAATCGTTTGGTCCTGTCTAAAAAATTCGTAAATTGCCTGTGCAGTAATTTCTCCTACATCATCAATCATTCTTAATTCTTCAAAAGATGCTTCCATTAGTTTGTCCATTGTTTTATAATATTTGGTTAGTGTTTTTGCTAATTTTACTCCTACATGTCTAATTCCTAATGAATTAATTAATCGATATAAATCTCTATGTTTGCTTTCCTCTATTGCATCCATCATATTTTGTGCAAATTTTTTGCCATTTTTCTTTAAAGATGCTATATCTTCAAAAGTAAGTGCATAAATATCAGCAATATTATTCAATAATTTTCTATCAATTAATTCTTGGATAATTGCCTCTCCCAAACCATCAATATCCATTGCGTCTTTGGAAGCAAAATGAATAATACTTCTATATAATTTAGCTGGACATTCAATTCCAATACAACGAAGTACTGCTTCACCTTCTTCACGAACTGCCTCTGCTCCGCAAACAGGACATACTGTTGGCATTTCAAATATCTTTTCTGTTCCATCTCTTTTGGATTTATTCACTCCGACTACTTCTGGGATAACATCTCCCGCTTTTTGTATAATGACTCTATCACCAATTTTTAAATCTAGTTGTTTGATATAATCTTCGTTGTGAAGTGTTGTTTTAGAAATTTTAGAACCTGCAACATAAACCGGCTCTAAAATTGCCATAGGAGTAATAGCACCAGTTCTACCTACTTGGCAAGTAATATCTTTTAATAATGTTTCTTTTTTCTCTGGTGGATATTTATATGCAACTGCCCATCTAGGTGTTTTGTAGGTTGTCCCTACTTTTTCTCTTAATTCTAAATCATTTACTTTTACTACTGCACCATCAATCCCGAAATCTAATTGATCACGCAGATTTCCTATTTTTTCGATAGCTTGTCTTACTTCTTCCATGTTGTTACACAAGATTTTGACAGGATTGACATTAAAACCTAACTTTTCTAAATATAGTAGGCTTTCATAGTGAGTTGTGAAACGAATATCTTCACATTTTTGTACATTAAAAATATAGATATTAAGTGGTCTTGATGCTGTAATTTTGCTATCTAATTGTCTTAAAGAACCTGCTGCTGCATTTCTTGCATTTGCAAATTGGTCTTGTTCTTCTAATAATCTATCTTCATTTAATTTATCAAAATCTTCTTTTCCAATAAAAACTTCTCCACGAACTGTAATAGAAATTGGTTCTTTTAGTTCTTTTGGAATGGTTTTAATGGTTGCTAAATTTTGTGTTACATCTTCTCCTACAATTCCATCTCCACGAGTCGCACCTTTAAAGAACTTACCATCTCTGTACTCTAATGCTGATGACAACCCATCAATTTTGGTTTCTACTACATATTCTAGTGGTCTGTTATATTCTTCTGCTGCTTTTCTCATTCTTTCGTCAAATTCTTCTACTTCTTCAAAAGAAAATACATCTTGAAGGCTTTGCAAAGGCACTTCATGAGTTACCTTTTCAAAGCCTTTTTTAATACTTGCTCCAACTTTTTGTGTTGGAGAATCTTTTGTGATAAGTTCTGGATAGTCTTTTTCAATTTGTTTTAATTCTCTCATTAGCATGTCATATTCATAATCACTAACTACTTGCTCATCATCAAAATATTTTTTGGTATAATATTGTAATAAAGGTCTTAATTCTTCTGCACGTTTTTTTGCTTCTTCGAAATTCATTTGTTTTAGCTCCTATCATATATTTTTATTTCAAGACAATGCTTTTAAACAAAAATTTTACTTAGAATCTTTAAATAAATCTTTTCCTCCTTTGATGTATTCCCAACCAGAGAATATTGTTGCTACCACTGATACACTCATCATTAATGTAACTAATAGATTAATCATAAATTGATAACCTTCTAAATCCCCATTAAAAATTGTTCCGAATGGATTAGGATCTAGAAAAGCAAGTGCAATTGCTACCATTTGTGTTACTGTTTTTAGTTTTCCCCAAAAGTTTGCTGCAATCACATTTCCATTTTTTTGGACAGCAACTAATCGGTAGCCAGAAACAATAAACTCTCTTAAAATAACAATAATTGGAATCCATGCTGGTAAATGCCCAAACTCAACTAGCATAATCATTGCAGTTACTACTACAATTTTATCTGCTATTGGATCTAAAAATTTTCCAAAAGTTGTAATTTGATTTTTTGTTCTTGCAATATGTCCATCTAATTTATCTGTTAGTGCCGCTATAATAAAGATAACATCTATGATGAGATAAGTAATTGGTATTCTCCATAAGTCTCCTTCTATATTGAAAAATGGGATAATTACCATGATTGGTACTAAAATAATTCTTAAAATTGTTAATTTATTTGCTAAATTCATAATTTGTTCCACCTTTTTACTTATTTTACTTCTAATATATTCTGCTAATTGTAATATATTCGGAGTTTGTCTACACTAGCATATGATTTTTATTTTTCATATGTTTGATTAATATATTTGTTTTTTATTGTTGAAAAATATTTTGCCTATCTTGTTATTTATGTTTGATGCTTTATGATGAATACATTATATATAAAAAGCGAAAAAAAATAAATAGGAAAATGAATTTTTTTCATTTTCCTATTATGAGTAAAAGGAACAGTCCCCCAATTGTACTATTGTTTACTTTCTACAATTTCTACAATGTCTGCAATATAGTCTCCTATCACAGGAATATTCAGTGTAACAATTTTTTGGAGCATGATTAATAAAATGGCTGTTAATATGGTAAAGCCAATACCAATTCCAATTCCTTTTGCCATTCCACTTAATAAATTGCGGAATAACAATTGTTTTTTATTTCCTAGTAATTCTGTTAACTCTAATACACGATTTCTGGAAAGCGCAAAATTTAGTTGTTCTAAATTTTTTAATAATAATTTTTCCATTTTATTTTTTCGGAACATAAAAAATCCTCCACTTATTATTAAAATGGAGGTTTTTTAATTTTTTATTCATTTTATTGGTTAATTCGATAATTTATTTATGACTATTATGTTTATTCTATATGAATTTTCATCCAATTTATATTGTCGTAAAATTTTATTGTGCATTAATAACTTGGTTACTCATTATTTCATTTAGTATACCATTTTGAATTTCTTGATTTTGTAATTCATTTATCAAGCTATTTTCAGATGTGTTTTGCCCATCATTTTGCTCTTCTGCTTGTTGCTGCGCTACTAATTCTTCTAATTGAGTAATTAATTCTTGAAGTCTTGCCATATCTTTACCAGACATTTCCCAGTTGTTGTTAGCATTTGATTGTTTTAAATTATTATTTGCTTTAATAATTGCATCAATTAAGTCATCTATATTGTCTGTATTTTCTACTTCGATATCTACTGCATATTGTGATACCAAATTATTTAATGCTTCTGTAATATTATCACCAATTGCCACTTTATTTCCAGAAGCTACTACCACCTTTTTCAAAATTGGAGTAGAATTTTCTTCATTTACATATTGTTGGTAGATTGGCTCCACGTAAAGCAATGAGTTGTCAATTGGAATAATAAACATACTTCTGGTAATTTGTGTACCTGTTACATTTAAGCTTTCAATTTCTTGTGAAATTTGTTCATCTTGTTCTAATTGAGTGTCGAGTTGCATAGGTCCTAATACATTGCTATCTTCTGGATATTTATATAATGTTAGTTTTGGTTCTCCGTTTTCATATACTCCTACTAAATAAGCAGTTAAATTTTGTTTTTGATATGGTGTATATGGTAGCACTAATCCCAAAGTTGGCTGTGCTTCATCTACTGTTTTGACCATTGCATAATATGGTTCTATTTCTGTACCATTTCTAGTTAGTACTCTGCTAGTATTATGAGTTGCGACATCCCAAATATCATCTCCACGGTACAATACATCAGTTTGAATATTGTGATATCTTTCCATAATTTGTGCTTGTATACTGTATAAAAATTCTGGATAAACAAATTGGCTACTAATGTCTTCTGGAATAGGAACATCTCTATCCACAAATAAATCTTTATATATTTTTTGATATGCCATAATAATTGGGTCTGTTCTGTCTGTAATATAATATTGTATTGTTCCATCATAAGCATTAATTAGGACTTTTACAGAATTTCTAATGTAATTGATTTCTGTTTTTTCTAATAAATTATCTCCTTGTATCACCGTTCTTTGAGAATATGGATAATAATCTGAAGTAGTATAACCATCAATTACCCATACTAATTCTCCACTATCCGTTACTACTAAATATGGATTTTCATCATAGGTAATATATGGCATTAGGGTTTTTGCTCTTTCAATAATATTTCTATTAATTAAGATTTTACTATTACTACTTACATTTCCTGAAAAAGCTAATTTTAAGTCTCCTTCTTTGATTGCGAGAATTAGTCGATCAATAAAGTTTAAATTAAGTCCTGCTTCTCCATCATAAACACTTTCTGCATTCTCTGTTGTAGTAGAATTTGTAATAGGATAATCAAATTCTGCTTTGCCATCACTATTTGTTACCACTGTATCATTTGTTTCTAAACCAAAGTAAATTCTTGGTTCTGTAATAGTAACAATATCACTGTTACTAGATGTAAAATCTTTTTGTAAGTGATTTAAATTTCCATTTTCGTCCACCGAAGTAGCTGATGTTGCAATAATACCATATCCGTGAGTATATTCATATGTTTTATTATTATAAGTACCCACTGAGCTATTGATTTCTCTTGGTGAAATATAAACTAATTGCACTTGTCCATTTACTGTATATTGTGCAATTTGTGTTGTGCGATAAGTATAATATCCTTTATTAGTCTGTAAAACATTTAAATTCTTTAAAACAGTTTCTTCGTCAGCTAAAATAATATTATCTACTATTGTTTCATTTTGATTTAAAATTTCACTTGTTACAGTTTCATTTTCAGCTAAATTAATTTCTTCTATATCAATACCATATGCTTGTTTTGTAGAGTCAATATTAGCTTGAATGTATGGTTGTTGTATATCTAGTTCATTTGAATTAACAAATATCATTTCAAACCCTACCAAAACTAATAACATTACTATTAAATATGCTGGTACTGCTAATAAAGATGAAATGATTTTGCGTGTATTTCCTTTTTTAAAATATCTTACCGCGAAAATTACAGAAATAATAATAACCAATGCTAAAATACGATATCCCCATAATTTAATAGTTACCTCTGATATACCTGCTCCCCATAACGAATACGAAGTAGTATCTCCTAAATTAAGAAATTTTTGAAGTCCTACATTAAAGGTTTCTACAAAAATGACGCCTGCTAGTAGAATTGCTATGATAATAACATCATTGCATAATTGCTTAATTAAATTACTTCTTTTTAATGTTTCTCTGTTAATTCCATCAAAACAGAAATTGAATACTAGAATATAGTAAACAGCAGTGTAAATCATAATACCTATTACAATCATTAATAAATAGGATAGCATAAATTGAATAAAAGGCTGTACAAAAATGAAATATCCTATATCATAGCCAAATACGGGATCTGTTACTTCAAAACCTGTCATATTAATACAAAGCATAAACTTTTCTAGCATCATATTAGTAACAAAAAAACTTACAATAATGCTTGCAATAAATGCAATTGACTTATTTGGCATTTTAGGCATTTGCCTATTTTCTTCTGCAAAAAATGCAGATAATCCTTTATGTATTTTTCGATTAGTAATATAAATGATAAAAAATAGAATAACAAAGTTGACTAAAAATGTAATTAAGTTATAACTTAAGTTTTGCCAAAATATGCTAATATATTGTTCCCCTAATTCTAGTGTTTCTAAATAGTCTCCTCTATAAATTATATAGGCAACAAGAATAGCAATAAATAAGAAGCCAAGCACAATCCATCTTCTGGTTTTACTTTTCTTTTTGACTTCAACTGATTTTTCTGTTGCTTTTGTACTTTTGCTTTGTTCTTTTTGCTCTATTGTTTGTTGCATTTTTTCTGTTGTATCAGTTTCTTTCTTTGAATTATTTTGGTTGATTTCACTTTCTGACTTTTCTTGCATTTTTACCTCCTTTTTTCTATATTAGTGCATTCACAAAATCTTTACTATTGAAGATTTCCATATCATCTATCTGTTCTCCAACACCTACAAATTTTACAGGCATTTGATTCTCTGCTACAATTCCGACTATTACTCCACCTTTGGCTGTTCCGTCTAATTTTGTTAAAATAAGTCCATTAATATCTACCGTTTCTTTAAACGCTTTTACCTGTAAAATAGCATTTTGCCCTGTTGTAGCATCTAATACCATTAATACTTCTTTCGAAGCATCTGGCAATTCTTTATCAATTACTTTTTTAATTTTTACTAATTCATCCATCAAATATTTTTTGTTATGTAATCTTCCTGCTGTATCACAAATTAAAACATCAGCATCTTTTTCTTTTGTGATTTTAATAGCATCATAGACTACAGAAGCAGGATCTGCACCTTCTTCTTTTTTTACCATATCACAACCTGCACGATTAGCCCATATTTCTAATTGTTCTACTGCTGCTGCTCTGAAAGTATCTGCTGCCGCAATTACTACTTTTTTTCCATCTTTTTTAAGGCGATTTGCAATTTTGCCTATGGAAGTAGTTTTACCTACTCCATTTACTCCTACTACTAGGATAACAGATGGATGTGTTTCTAGTTTTAAAGAATTATCCACCTCATCTAATATTTTTTGAATTTCCATTCTTAAAGCATTTTTTACATCTTCTGCATCTTCTATTTTTTCTTTCTTTATTCTATCCCTTAAATTAGCAATAATTTTGGTAGATGTTTCTACTCCTACATCTGACATAATAAGTGCTTCTTCTAGTTCTTCTAATAGGTCTTCATCTACTTTACGAAAATTGCTAAATACTTGATTAATCTTTTCATCAAAAGAAGTTTTTGTTTTACTTAATCCTTGTTTTAACTTCTCAAAAAATCCCATTTTTTTCTTTCCTCTTTCTGTATAATTTGTTTTTCTAAATAATGTTTTTATTTCTTACTGTTTTGTAAATTTGGCTTTTTATCATATATTTCCGTTTTCAAGTTTTTTCTATTTGCAATATTTACCACAACTAGTATATCATAGATTTTGATAAATGTGTAGTATTAATTTATTAAAATTGCTTTAATGGCACTTAAAAATTGAACTGACATCCGACCGGATGCCAGTTCAACTGAGGTTAAATTATACTAGATTAATCAATACAACAACAAATGAAATCAATATTCCTACCATCATTCCAATTCCTAAAATAGATTGTATTTGCTCGTGCTTTTGCAAAAAGTTGACAATCCGCCTGCTCGGAACAATGCCTAGCGCCATAAGCGCAAAGAGAATGAATACTGCCATAGCCAAAATTCCCGTAAGCTGAATAAAGACTGATAGAAGGGCTAAAATCATTGTCGTCATGTTGAAAACCTCCTCATAAATTATAAATTATTATAAGATATTCTCTGCTATGCTATTTAGCAACTATTTATAGTATATCATTATTTTACATAAAGTTCAAGTAGGATATCAAGTTTACCTAAGTATATAAATAAAAATAATATAAAGCATTAGCTTTTATCTAATATTTTAGATACACTTTCGCCATTAGTCTTTAATAGCTCTGTTTTTTCGGAATTACGCCTCTAATTCCCCCTCTAGGATTTTCAACATCTCCATAATATCTTGGAATTAAGTGTACATGAACATGCATCACACTTTGCCCAGCAGCTTCTCCACAGTTCATACCTATATTATATCCATCTGGTTGATATAGTTCATCTATCATCTTTTTGGCTTTTTCCATTAGTTCAAATATTGCTTTCTTTTCCTCTAATGTCGTACCAAAAAAATCCTTTACATGCCTTTTTGTCATAAAGAGCATATGTCCTTTACTAACAGGAAATTCGTCGAACCTAGCAAATGCATATTCATTTTCTAATACTATTTTTTCTTTTTCATCTTTCCAATTACAGAATAAACAGTTTTCCATATATTTTTCTTCTCTCCTCACTATTTTTGATGTATTTTTTGCTTAAAAAGTATTTGATTTATCAACTGTTGTATAGATTATAACATAATGGAATTATTTTTCAATATCTATCGCAATATAAACAAATGTTTGATATAATATTGTCAAAAAATATAAGGAGCAAATATTATGGACAAATTAGCATTCAAAATATAATAGAAAAAGAACAAAAATATATTGAAAAAATGGAAAAAGACAGTATTGCTTTAATTAATCAAAGAACGACAATTAGCAAACAAAGAATTTTCAAGGATACTGTGCGAAGAAATGTAAAAATATCCAGCGAATCGCTTAATTTGATTGATAAATAAATTATCAAATACTTTACAAAATGATTCTAGTACTTAAAAAGGAAAGTTGCTAGAACTCTCCAAAATCATTTAGGCTCCCGTCTTACTACAAAAGTAGTAGAGGATTAAGTTAAATAATCTGGAGCTACTGAGCAGAATTGAACTGCTGACCTACGGGTTACGAATCCGTTGCTCTACCAACTGAGCTACAGTAGCATATAGAAAGTAGCCTTCCTTCTCTTGAATGAAGGCTACTATATTATTTTACTATATCTTTGTTTATTTTTCAATATTTTATACAGAATGTTTACCTCTTGGACGTTTTGGCTTTTCTACTACTTCCTCTGAATCATCGCTTAAAAAGTCATCTAAAGTAACATCTTTATTTTTTGTCGTCCTTCTATTTGCTTTATTAGGTGCTTTCTCTTCCTCTTGATCATCATCTTCTTGTTTGTTTGGCTCAAATTTTGGTTGAAAAGCACCATAATCAACAACATCATCGTCTTCTTCATCATCAATATATGCATTATTTTTTCTCTTTTTATATATAACAACGATAATAACTACAATAGCGATGACTGCAATAGCCACACCTGCACATATCATATAAAATTGTGTATTGTTTTGTGTGGCAGTAGTTGCTGCTGGTAAAACTGCTTTTATTTGGTATGTAGCTGTTTCTTCTCCATCTGCTGATGTCAAAAGAATAGTAATAGTGTTTTCTCCTTCTATTAAATTTTCATTTCCTATAATTTCTATTGTAGCATCTTCTTGGTTTGCTGTAGCAGTAATATCTAAACTTTCTACATAACGACTCAAATTTAGTTCATAAGAATAAGTATCTGGGCTAAATTGTCCATCTAAATTAACTCCTGCAATTTCTAAACTTTGTAACTTTAATGTATCATCTGTAGCAACAACTTCCCCTTTTGTGACACGAATAGTATAAGTTTTCGTTTCTCCTGCTTCAGAAGTAACAGTAATTGTTACAGTATTTTCTCCCATTTGCAAATTTTCATTTCCTGTTACTTCCACTTCTGCATTACTATTTTCTGCAACTGCACTAACAATTAGATTAGCGATTTCTTCTCCTACATTTGCTGTATATTCTGTCACATCTTTATTAAATTCCGGACTCAAAGTAACACCATCTATTGTTAGAGATGATAAATCATTATTGTCTGATGGCTCATTTTCTGGTTCTTCTGGCTTTGTAGTTGTTAACAATGAAGAACTGATATATGCAGTTTGTCCATTATACCTAACCCTGCTCCAACCATTGCTTCCAATTCCAGTTCTTGTTACACTTTGTCCTTCTGATAAAGAGCCTACAACACTACTTGATGTGCTATAACTTGCTCTAACATTAATTGAACCAGTTGAGTAAACAGTTTCATTTACTTCTCTAAAAGTTGGTGTACTAGATGAATTATTTTCTGAATTTTCATTTCCACTTGAACTGTTGTTTCCACCTGAACTGCTACCTGATTCACTATTTTCTCCGCTAGAAGTATTGCCTCCAGATGTATTACCACCATCAGAGTTATTACCTCCTGAATATTTCTCTCTTACTGTTATTGTGACAGATTGGTTAACTTTGTCTCCTTCTTTCTGTGTTTCATCTACAATTGTTCCTGTTAAGTTAATTGTGTATGTACCTGCTTTTGTTGGTGTAAATGATGCTGAACCAGAAAAATTCATATTAGTTGTTTCTTGATTAAATCCAACAATCGGCGTTCTTTCAAGACCATTTCCTTCTATATAAACATCCCAAGAAGCTGCAACTCCACTTACACTTATAGTTACTGTTGTTCCTACTGTAACATTAGTAGAACTAGCTGTCATAGATACTGTAGCTGCATTAGATTTTACTGTCATCATAGTGATTAATAAAATCATTAAAATAAATATTAAATATATTATATGTAATTTTTTCATTGTTTCCTCCTATGAAAAAGATAT